>JADIMZ010000037.1 GCA_017694335.1 Candidatus Pullibacteroides excrementavium | reverse complement strand
GCGCTCAGACTCAGTTCCACACCGGCTTCCAGTTCCGCGCCCGATTCCACCACCTCGCCAGCCATCGTCACCGTTATCGTACCGTTTTCCGGCTGCGTTATCGTCAGCACGTACAGGTCCGGCTGGGGTTCTTCTTCCGCTTCGAAGGTCGCGCTGACCGTCACCGCTTCGGCCGGCATCGTGTATGTCCGCTCGGCTTCGGTGTTGCCGTCCCACCAGGAAACGAACTTGTATCCCTCGTCAGCCACCGCGCTCAGACTCAGTTCCACACCGGCTTCCAGTTCCGCGCCCGATTCCACCACCTCGCCAGCCATCGTCACCGTTATCGTACCGTTCTCCGGCTGCGTTATCGTCAACACGTACAAGTCCGGCTCGGGTTCTTCCGCCTTTTCGAAAGTGGCTCTGACAATCGTATTCTTGGTCATCTCCAACGTCCGTTCAGCTTCCGTATTACCATCCCACCATTCCAAGAAACGGTATCCGGTTTCTGCTTCCGCCTTCAAATCCAACACGCTTCCTTCCGGAACATAACTTCCTGTAGGTATGTCTTCTCCCTCCAAACTGGCCGAAATCTTACCGCCTTCAGGCTGGTAAATCGTGAGCAAGTATTCAGGAATTTCTTCCACGAATTCCGCCTTGATGGTCAAGTCCCCCGTCAAAGAAATCCGCCGTTCCGCATTGGCATTGCCATCCCACCATTGCGAGAACACGTATCCGGGTTCAGCCACGGCCTGCAAGTCCAGAACCGTATTGGCTGGCAGAGATTCCCCGGAAACGACTTCCTGTTCGCCATTCATAACGACAATCGAACCATTAAGCGGTTCTTCGATAGTCACTATATAGGTTTCTATCGGATCGGCTTCCTTCACAAATTCGGCAGACACGTCCACATCGGATGTCAATTCAAAATCATAACGATTCTGCGAGCCATCCCCGTCCCACCATTCTACAAACACGTAATTATCAGCCGGTTCAGCAGCCATATTAAACAGGGTGCCTTCCGGATACTTGGCTCCGCTCTGAACCTCGCTGCCGGTAGCGGCCTCGTACACGCGCACTGTGCCGCCTTCTGTCTGGTTAATCGTTATGGCATATTCATTCATCGCACGGAACGTAGCCGAGATTGTCAAATCGCCATCCACCGGGAATAGCCTCGGGTTCTCTTGGCTTCCATCCCACCAGGAGACGAAGAAATAGCCTTCGTTCGCCGTCGCCAACATATAAAGAATCGTGCCGGGTTCCACCTCATCCCCATTGGAATAAACGATATTTTTCATGTAGTCTACCACCTCTATCTTGCCTTCTTCGCTTTCGACTATCGTAAGCTGGTACATGATTTTGGCAAAGGTGGCCGAAATCTCCACATCTTCCTCGCCTACAGTCAACGTCCGTTCCGGAGTTGTTTCGCCGTCCCACCATTCCGTAAATTCATAACCGTCCGATGCCAAGGCGGTCAAAGACAATTCAGCCCCCACAGGAACCGTGCTGCCCGAAACCACCGAGGATCCCTCATGCAGCACCTGGATATTACCGCCCTTCGCGGACAAGATATCGACAACGACTTCCACCCGCTTGAAGGAAACGGAAAGGGTCACATCGTCTTCCAAAAGCATGGAACGTCTCGTGCTGGTCACAGCCTTGCCATCCCACCAAGTATCCGCCGCGTAAGTAGGATCCGCTGCCGCTATCAATTCCAAGGTGCTGCCCACCGGCAATTCGGCACCATCTGCAACCGGGTTCCCATCGCAGTTCACCAACAATGTACCGCCCTGATTCTGAAATAAATTCACGCTTGCATATTCTACCGTTACCGGCTGTTCCACAAATTCCGCATAGACGACGGTATCCCTGTCCAGATACATCAATACCGAACGTTCCGGTTCATCCATGAACGACCAGCCTTTCAGCATATAGCCTTGATCCGGCACGGCTGTCAGCGTAACATACCTTTCCGTGTACCGCTGCCCCGATTGCAGAATTTCTTCGGTCTCGGAATCCATCGCATTCACCGAACCGCCCGTGGAAGACTGGATCGTAAGCAGGTAGGTCGGGATTTCCTCGAAAGTGGCCGACACGGTGATATCGTCTGTCAAGTCCATTTCGCGCAAAGGCTCTGTCCGGCCATCCATCCATGACACCAGACGATAGCCAGGCTCAGGAACAGCTTCCAAGATAAAAGAACTCCCATGGCGATAAGAATTACCACTTCCTATCTCCATATCAGGATAAGATATATACACCTTAACTTCGCCACCTGCATTCTGCTGGATGCTCAAAATATGTTCCTTGACCGGTTCTTCCTTTGCAAGCACCTCGGAATGAACTGTATCCAGAGGGAAATAATCTTGATTGGGATTGCGAGCCTCCAGCACAAAATAGTACTCTCCCGGTTCGAGTCCCTGCCAATAATCGTAAAGCACATTGGAAGAATCCGAGCTGAACTGCACTCTCGTGCCCGATACCGACCCGTCCGCACTTTGAGGATAAGTTTCGAAATAATACATCGAAGGCAGTTTCCCTCGATGAGAAAATGTCAAAGAGGGATAGAATCCATATGCACCCACCCCGACTTCAGTCCAGGAAAAATCATAGCTCGGGTCCTCCCGGTTCATAATGCCCAAATCGTTCTTACCCCGGAAAGGCGGCGCTGAATGAAGAAGGTACGGAAACTCTCCATCGGAATAATAATATTCAAGCACGACCCAAAAGTCTTTGTTGACATCCAAAGGCTGATTGTAAGCAATATCCGTCGTAACAAAATTGGATTCCGAACTCTTCTCCACAACGCCCGTGGTGTCTAGCAACAACTCCGAACGGTAAGCATCGGCATACAAACTCAATCGATAGGTAATCGGCGTATTCTGCACATAGGTTTCGAACGAAACCGTCTGCAAGGTATCCCCTTCTGCAAAATTCATGAAAGCCAAATCCTCGGGCGTATAATGAAGCCCTATCGGAGAACCCAAACCCCATGCGCCCGCTGTGAGAGAATAGGCATAGTTCAGATTGGCTTGCATTTTTACTTCGCCCGGAGTCAACCGCACGTTAGTCCCTTCTATCGCTACTTCGGGCCGCTCCATATCCTGCACTTCCGTGGGCGTGAGCAGGTACATCAGAAATTCCTCTTGCCCGGATTGCACCACTTCAGGATTCGGCGTGAGGCCGTTGGAAAAATAGTTTTCCGTAGCTTCCACGCGGCCGGAGAACGTGACCCCTGCGTAAGCCTCGAACACAAACGTCCCGTTTTTATCGGTACGGTATTCCTGGCTCGACAATTCCGACATGAACGGATCCCAGAAACTCATCCTGACCCGGAGATTCTCCTGAGCTATCGGAGTTGCGTTGATCGAATTGTACACCAACCTCGCCCGGATACGCTCCTTCTCGGCTTCCTTGATATCCGCCATCGAACGCGGCGCCAGATAATAATTGCCTTCCTCGTCCATGACCACGATACCGCCCACATTGACCGGTCCTGCCGGGATGGGCTGGCCTACCAAGTCAGTGCCGTGGATATCCAGCTTCATATAAAAGCCATAATTCTCATAGTCCAATAATGTATATACACTATCTCCCTCAAAGACACCCGTTTCCCAGAAACGGAGATTGTCCTGGCAGAGCACATAGGCCGAAGGATACTGGGCCAACGAAGTCTCCCGTACACTTACCGGTATCCAAGCCGGATCCAAAGTCCCGCCAGTAGGAAGCGGTTCTTTGGTCAAGGTATAGGCCAACAAGCCGTTTCCTTTGTCTCGCAACGTCCCTTGCAAGCCGCTCAGGACATCGCCGATTTGGTAGGTCTCGCCCAGCAAGCCTTCCGGGTAATCCACCATGATGCTGGCTTCGCCGTTCTGTATCCAGAAACGGGTCTGCTGCGGGTCTGCTGCCGTGACAATATTCCTTTCGGAAGCCAGCGCGTACTCGGTATAGCCATCCGGAGCCTGTTCCAGCAAGCTGCTCAAATCCTCGCAAGGAACGACCTGCTTCACCGCTATGTCTGCGGCGAAGCGCGGGGAAATGTAATAATTGTAGTCACGCGCCACTACCACGCCGGTAATCCGCACTTCCTCGCTCGGAATTGTCGAGCCGGTCAAGTCCGTGTAATAAATATGCACCCGCACATAGACATCCTGCCCCTGGCAATCGGCGGTGTAATAAGACCCATCGGCAAACGCCTGCCCTTGGTACTGGGCATCGAAAACGCAGCCGGGCACAGTCACAAGGCTTCCTTCCAAAGGCTTCAATGTCTCGTTACCGAAGCCATCGCTCGGCAGAAGCTCGGCAGGAAGCACGCTCAAACCGGCATAGATCCGCTCGGCATCCTGCACCGGCGTGAACTGCAAAGCCCCGTAATAATCCGACAAGGTCCCTTTCAGTCCTCTGATATTGTCGCCTAACATGAAATCCTCGGAAATCAGGTTGTTCGGGTCGTCAATCAGGATTCCTCTGCCCGACATATCTTCTATCCACATCTGGTTGCGCTGCGATCCGATGGCCGTCACCACGGCATCGCTGCCCAAAGTGTATTCGGTTGAGCCGTCGGCAAGCTGTTGGCGCAGTTCGGCAATATTCTCGCAATAACCGGGTTCATGGCCCTCCCAGATGACAAGAGAGGTATAACCGCCGGTGGAAAGCCCCCATTGATCCCTCATACTCCCGATATTCAGGATATAAGACTTCCCGGCTTCCATTTCCTGTTGCAAGGTCAACGAAAGCGTGTTCCCCTCTATCATGCAGTATTGAACGCCTATCACATTCGACTCGTTATCGTATTCCGTCAAATAGAATTCCTCCCTCGAAACGGTCTGGAAGCCGTCCAAGTTCTTGGTATAAGTGACAAGGATTTCCGAAGCCGCCTGCGCCTCAGCGCTTACCAAAGTGGATGGATTCCAAGAACTTCCGCCATGACGGCCAAAGTCTCCTGTCAGTTCGTCGTTGCGGCTCCACCATTGCTCCGCCTGATAGGTTGTGGACGGGGATGTAACGGTGGCGACCCGGCGCAGCACCTGATCACGTCCCCAATTGCCGCTAAAGCCGGCTTCGCCCACCACATCGATCATCTCCTCGCCCCGGAACAAGGCCACCGCATCGTTGCCGTTGAAACGCATCAGTTCCTGGTCGAACTGGTCGGCAAAGAGCAGCGTCCCGTCTTCGGAAGCGTCATTGGCCACCACGAAGCAGGAATACGGCATCACGAAACCATGCAAAGGCAAGGACTGACTGAAGCCGCCCGCGCCATCGGTCTCGAAACGCAACGAATATTCCGCCAAGTTGACCGCCTGGCCTGTCCCGTTGTAGATTTCAATGGCCCGCTGCGGCATATCGTAACGCAGGCCGCTCACATATTCGGTAATCATCAGATCCGTGGCCTGCACCATCGTCTTTGGCTGCCCCCAGATTTCTTCCACCCACTGCGGATTGTCGATAAAAGGATTCCTGTTACCTTGCAAGCCGAAAATGGCCTCGTTGCGGGCTATCTCCTTCTCGCTTACCGGGTCTTGTTCGTGCCACTCCAGCAAAAGCTCGATGGCCCATTGCCCCAAGCCGTAATCGGTGCTCCCGTCCAAGACCGGCGTCATCCAGTCGGCTATCAGGTTTTCGTAACGGGTCACCATATAGAAATAAGTCCGGGCAAAGTCTCCTTTGTACTCATCCGCCGGCTCGAATACCTCGTGATTATAACCTACCGAGGCACTGCTCCCTACCTGGCTGATAGTACCTTCCCAAGTGGGTTCATAGACCTCCCCGAACGGCATATTGCCCCGCATGGAGTTCACATGGATGTCGGTAGGATACAGATGGAACAAATCGGTGTACATCGGGCTGACATCCCCGCCGAACCAGCTTTTCGGGAAACTGTGTTCCCGGTTGATGCCTTCGCCTTCGGAAGTCGCTGTCGCACCCCAGTTCCAGCCGGTGGAAGCCGAGGAATACATATCCCATACCCCGATCCCGTCCGCACGGGCGTCGATGTTTTCCATCTCCTCCCGTACCTGACCGTAAGTCAAAACCGTATGGAAGTCTATCAATTCATGCAAGGCTGTCTTGAGTTCAAAACCGCTCAAACCGCGGACATTGGCATAGTAATCCTCGTAACCGCTGCCGCCTTCCATCTCCTGCAAGGCCGCCAAGGCATCCACCTTGCCTGCGCCCCAACGAGTCACACCGCCTTGATTCACATACTGGTCTTTGCCCGCCGTGCTTTGCAGCAGGTTCTTCAATTCGTAGAAATCCAAATCCTTGTCTTTCTGCAATAACAAGGCCACGATGCCCGTCATGGCCGGAGAGGCCATCGAAGTGCCTTGCATCACCATCCAAGGATAATCCTTTCCGTTACGAGACGTCTCGGCCACTTTCTCGGAAATACTCAACGGACTGTAACTGTTCCCGGCGCTGACAATGGCCGAACCGGGTGCTGCGATATCCGGCTTGGAAATGCTGCTTGCCAAAGGCCCACGGCTGGAGAAGCTGCAAATCTGGCCTTCGGTTTCATCCGGATAATGCCATGTACCCCCATCTATATCGGTCCAGTCCGGACGCGTGGTATAGGCCGCCACCGAAAGCACCTTCTCCGCCGAAGCCAGATACCCGCTATGCGTATAATCGCTATCGCCAGCCAGGAAATACGGCTGCCCGAAATCGGAAAATTCGGCATTTTGCAGCCATGTGTGAAAATGGGTAGCGGTTTCTTGGTACAATGAATAGAAGTTAGCGGCAAAACAGTATCCCTCGGGCATGTCCTGGTTAAGCTGCATCTGCACGAACAACTCCGTGAAGCCCTCGTCATAGGCCAAAGACCCGGTCACGGTAAGCAATGGTTCGTTGTTGTAATACAGAATCTGCTGCTCTTCATTGTAACCATCCACCATGTAATAGGCCACATTGCCTTCTATATACCCTGTGTTCATGTTAACCAAGGAAATCTGGAGGAGAGACCCATTCTCGTAATCATACAGGTCCATGATGGCCGGCTGGCTCGGATCGGTAATGGAAAAACCGTAAAAACCCGTGCTGGCATTGGCAGCGATGGCCGAACCGGCATGAATCATGGAACTGCCCGCATTCCCCGCGCTGGCTACCAAGAGATTCCCCGGCGAGGCCAGTTCGCTGTAAGCCAAATCCAAGGCGGTAGTACCGGTGTGCGGCCCGATATCTGTTCCGATGCTCATATTGATGACCGAGGGCTTGTTCACCGAAGCCGCATAACTTTGGATGTATTGAATCCCATCCAATATATCGGTAAAAGCCATCGTGGTGGAAACCAAAACGAGCTCCGAACCCGGAGCCATGCCCTGGTATTGCGTTCCGGCACCCGAACCGGCAGCGGTCCCGGCCACATGGGTTCCATGATGCTCTCCCTCGTGCTGGTCGTGACCCTGGGCCAGAATATCTTCGGTTGACGTCCATTCCGCCCCGTAAGCATAACCTTCGGGAGCCGTGCCGGACGAGGCCATCTGGTCCCATACCCGGCTTACCCGATAAGTGGCATCGTTGGAAGGATCGGCAAAAAACGTAGGATGGGTATAATCGAAACCTATGTCGATGATGCCGACCACGACCCCGTCCCCGTCATAAGCTTGCGAAAGCCCGCTGGCGGCATAATCTGCCTGCACCTCTGTCACATGGCTCGCTTCCCGGCTCAAATCGTTGTTCTTATGCGCCTTTCCATAAACATTGATTCTTTTGATGCTTTCTATTGCGGAAATTTCATCCACGGCTGAAAGGGGGAAGAAGCCCGTGCAGGACTCGCTCAGAACGGTCTGGGGTATAAAACCCAGAGCCTCGGCTTCCCGCACGGCAGACGGGTCAGTGAATTGCAGCAAGACGGGCACATAATCGCCTTGCCCTTTGGTTAAGCGAGACCCCATGCGGCACAATCCAAAATTGTCTTCCAGATACTGCCGTTTCTGGTTTGATTTGGCCATCGGGTTCTCCTGCAAAGAGGCATACTCGCGCAAGAAAAGCTTGCCCGGCGCGTTCCATTTTTCTTCGCGAGGCGAAACGGCCGACTTGCGTTGGGAGATTTTCGTTTTGTCTAAAGACTGGACTTGGCTTCCTCCGCGAAGAGTCCAATTCTGAACGCCCGCATCGGAAGACTGCAAAGAAGCCGCCGTTTTAAGCTTGGAAGCGTCTTTCTGCAAAACAGTCTTGCCGTCTTGCATCTTAATTACTTTCCCTCCAGAGGTGGCTTGAAAAGGGGATTGCTGCGCTATTGCCAAAAATGGAATCAACAGCCCCAGCAACAAGGTCGATAGGTAATGTTTTTTCATGGTTCACACATTTTTGATCGGAATGTGCAAAGATGTTCCGATTTAAACAAAGAGCATAAGCAAAAAGAAAAAAACGCAGATTCAAGATTTCACTTCCCGATTTGACAAATTATAGTAGAAAAAAAAAGTTGTCAAATACAATATTCACGAATGTGATTCAATATCTTATAAAAAATAACATTATCTCCTACGTCTCTGGAAAACGTATTGGGGATTTCATTCAAATAACACCAAAATCCGCAATTTTCAGGCAAAGCCCATCCTCCAACCCGGCTTGGCAGAACATCCCGCCTGGTTGGCAAGCCCGGTCTTCATAGAAAAAGTCCCGGTCAAGAAACTGAGCTGCACCCCAAAAGTTGGACCCAAAACTTTTAGGGATATTCAGACTCATCCTGACCGGGACTTCGTTTTAAAAAGATTCCCACCGGCGAACTACAGCGAGCCGGCCACCCAACGGAGCTCGCTCCAGCTGAGCGCCAAGTCCCGCTCGGCCTGCAAATAGGCTTCCATCATGTCGAACTGGTATTCCAGCTCGCCTAGATAGTCCATCAAGGAGAACTCCCCGTTTTCCAAAGCCCTTTCGATATAAGGCAGATTATCCAAGGCCGAAAGTGCTTCCCGGTAACGGTTCACCACCGGCTGCAACCGCAAAGCCTTGTAATACAAGGTCTCCAGCTGGGCTTTGAGCTGCCATTGCACATCCAGGACACGGTTCTGCGCCGCCTCCGACTCCAAACGGGCTTGCTTGACCCGGTTCTTGTTCTCCCACAAAGGAATGCTCATCCCCACGGCAATCCCGTTGAAACCATCGTTAAACACATCCTCGCCCTTGTACCCCACCGAAAACTTAGGCAATGCCTCCGATACGTTCACCTTGACATTCTGCTCCTTGGCCAAGCTCTCGTTCATGGCTTGCTGCATCAGCGGGTTCGTACCCATGATGCCGGCGAACCAAAGTTCAAAGCTTTCCGGCAGAACCACATCTGGGAAACGCGTCTGGCTCAGGTTCACTTCAATGCCTCCGGTCAGCCGCTTGAGGTCGGATTTCAACCTGTCCATCTCCGCCTGCAAGGCCGCCATCTCGCTTTCCACACCGAGAAGGTTCAATTCCGCCTTGTTGGCTTCCAAAATAGAAGTTCCGCCTTGGGCCAACTGTTCCTGGTAAGAGGATGCCACTTTCCGGGCACTTTCCAAACGCTGCTCCAAAATCCGCATCAGCGCATTGTTGTATATCAACTCCACGCACAGATTCTGCGCTTGCAGCATAATCTGAGCCCGCTCGTTGGCAAAACGGTAATAGACCGCACTGTCGTTGCTTTTGGCCATCCGGCTCTTATAGACATATACCGAAGGAAAATCAAAACTCTGACTCGCCTCGAAGTCCACGCGCTGACCTGCCGAATTGCCTATCATCCAAAAATAGCCGAAACCGAACTCCGGGTTTTCCGGCACATTGCCGGTGTGGTTGCCCCGCAAGTCGGCCTCCATCTGCTGGCGCGAGGCTTTCAGCAACGGACTGTACTGGTCGATAGCCGACAGGACGTCCGTATAGTCGGCCGCATGCAAAACCGTCGGGTTCTGATCCGCAGCAGTTTCTTTTATATCCATCGCTGCCACTCGGTGCGGTTCGTTCGCCGATGTCTCCGCCGGAATTTCTTGCGTTTGAAGCTCTTGCGCCTGAGCCGGCATCGCCCAGAGACCCAAAGAGAACAGGCAGAGCAGCAAAACCGCCTTCATGACCGCGTTCCCCGAACCGAACCGGCTCGAACGCAACTGGGCTTCATGCCGAACCATGCCCGGATGCAGCATCTGGGGATCATCATAACGGGCATCCCATTCCACTTCATGGGCTTCCACGTCCTTTTTCCGAAGACGCTTCCGGAACCATTCGTACAGGGCCGGGACCACAAAAACATTCAGCAAAGTGGAGGTAATCAGACCTCCTAACACCACGATTCCCATAGGACTTTGTATTTCGTTTCCGCTCTTGTCTCCATTCATAATCAGCGGAATCAAAGCCAAGGCCGCCGTCAAAGCCGTCATCAGGATAGGATTGAGACGGTCTATCGAACCCTCGGTAATGATTTCACGCAAACGAAGGCGTTTTTCTTCCCTCTCCTGTGCCGAATCCGAAGGTCTCGGATTCAACGTACCACCGCCCAAACGCTCGTATTCCGCCACCAACAATATCCCGTTCCGAATCGCGATGCCGAAAAGGGTGATGAAGCCGATAATAGACGGAATGCTGACAATGCCGGACGAGATCCGTATCGCGAACACCCCTCCAATCAACGCCAAAGGCAAGTTGACCAAAATCAGCAAGGAAAGACCCACATGACGAAATTCGGAGTACAGAATACAAAAAATCAGAAACAGAGCGGCCACAAACACCAGCGCCAACGTCCGGGATGCGCTTTCGGCACTCTCGAACTGCCCGCCGTATTCCACCCGGTAGTCTTCCCCAAAATCCACATTTTCAGCCACTGTATGTCGAATCTCATTGACCACGCTTTCCATGTCCCGACCCGCCACATTGCAGGAAACCACCAATTTACGCTGCACATTTTCCCGGCTCACCGAATTGGGACCGTTGGTAGAGACAATCTCGGCCACCTCGCTCAGCGGCACTTTGGCGCCTGTACCCGTCGTAATCAAGGCAGACGAAAGCCCTTCAATGGTCTGCGTATAAGGCTCTTGCAAACGAACCACCAAATCGAAGCTCCGCTGGCCTTCGTACACTTCGCCTAATTTCGTGCCAGGAAAAGACAACTCGATGAACCGGTTGAACTGGTCTATCGTGATGCCGTAACGTGCCAGCATGGGACGGTTGGCTCGAATCTGGAGCTGAGGCGTCTCGGTCTGCTGTTCCACATTGAGATCCACCACGCCTTCAATGCCTTGTATCTGGTCTTTGATTTGATTCCCCAGCATGAAGAGCCGGCTCAGATCAGGCCCGAAAATCTTGATGGCGATACCGGCCTGGGTTCCGGAAAGGATATGGTCGATCCGGTGGCTGAGCGGCTGGCCTACCGAAGTGACCACACCGGGGACTTCCGCCAGCTTGGCACGGACTTCTTCCAGAAATTCATCCTTGCTGCGGTCTTTCAGATTGAATTTCACTTCGATTTCCGCACTGTTGGTGGCTTGGGAATGCTCGTCCAGCTCCCCGCGCCCGGTCCGGCGGGAAGTAGAAACCACTTCGTCGATGCTCAGCAGCTGCCTTTCTATCGTATTGCCAATCTGGTTGCTGAGGTCGAGCGAAAGCCCCGGCCTGGAAACGGCAGAAATAGTCAGCGAACCTTCGTTGAAATTGGGCAGGAAACTGTGGCCGAGCGTGAAATAGACCGCAATCGCCGCCACCAAGGCCGCGGCAGCCGTCCCTACCACTATGCGTTTATGCCCCAAAGCCCAGGCAAGGCCATGACGGTAAGAAGCCGACAATTTGCGCGAAAGCCAGCTCTCCTTCTCGTTCCGCGCCAGATAGTTCTCGCTCCCCAACATCATCTTGCAGAGCAAGGGAGTCACCGTCATAGCCACCAAAAGCGACATCAACAAGGAAATGATATATGCCAAGCCAAGAGGTTTCAGCATCCGACCTTCCATGCCCGACAAAAAGAACAGAGGCGAGAAAGCCACGATGATGATAAAGGTGGCGTTCAGGATGGAGGCCCTGATTTCGGTAGAACCCTCAAAGACCACCTTGGTGACAGGCTCGCGTTGTTCCTTGGGCAGAAGACGGTTTTTACGTAGTTTCTTATATACGTTTTCCACATCAATGATGGCATCGTCCACTAAGGAGCCAATCGCGATGCACATACCTCCCAAGGTCATTGTATTGATGTTCTGCCCGAACAGATACAGTACGATAACCGTTCCCAAGAGGGACAGCGGAATCGCGACCACCGAAATCAAGGTGGTACGGAAGCTGCCCAAGAAGACAAAGAGGATAATGATGACAAAAATAGCCCCTTCCACCAGGCTTCGACCCACATTGTTGACCGAGGCCTCGATGAAATCCGACTGGCGGAAGATGTCCGTATCCAAAACCACATCCGGAGGGAGGTTGCCTTTGAGCGATTCCAAAGTGGCCAGAATATCCTCGGTCACTTCCAAGGTATTGACATTGGGCTGTTTGGAAATAGTCATCAGGATAGAGGGATGCGCATTGGTACTGGCATAGCCCATCTTGACGGCCGGGGCAATCACCACCTTGGCCACATCATTGATCGTGATGGGGAAGCCTTGTTCGTTGAGTTTGACCAAGCTGTTGCCCAATTCTTCCAAATCGGTGGTACGGGCCATCCCGCGAATCGCGAACTCGTTGCCATACTCGCGGACGACCCCGCCGGTGGAGTTCTCGCTGATGCCCGAAACCACTTCGGCCAGTTCCTGCAAGCTGACACCGTAGGCGTTCATCGCCACCGGGTCGGCCAGCACCTGGTACTGCTTGTAATCCCCGCCCATGACCGTCACCTGCGATACGCCGCCGGTAGCCAGGATAGCGGGCTTGATTACCCAGTCGGCCAAGGTCCGCAGTTCCATGATATCGGTGGAATCGGCTTCAACCCCTACAAAGAGGATTTCGCCCATCACACTGGTCTGGGGCGCCAAAACGGGAGTAATCCCTTCGGGCAGGCTGCCTTCCAGGGTCACCATCTTCTCGCTGACAATCTGACGGGCGCGATAGATGTCGGTACCCCAATCGAATTCCACCCAGACAAAGGAAGCGCCCGGACGGGAGGAGGAACGCACCCGACGCACGTCGGTAGCCCCGTTGACCGCCGTCTCTATCGGGAAGGTCACCAAGCGTTCCACTTCCTCGGTGGCCATGTTCTCGGCATCGGTCATGACCACCACCGTAGGCGCGGTCAAATCCGGGAACACGTCGATATCCAAATGCCGCATGGAGTAATAGCCGCCTAACACCAGCAGCACCACGCCCAGCATCACAAAGAGCTTATTGTGAAGCGAAAAATTTATGATCTTGTTTAACATCTCGTTGCGTTTTTAATCCGTAACTTTTGCATTTTACCTACCGTAAAACTTTTTGGAACAGCCGGTATCGAGGGGCATCATCCGCCATTCCGGCTCTTTCCTAAAAACGTTCTATGAGTGGCATTATCGAGGCTTGCGATGGTGAGAAAACCGGAGCGTACTGAAGTACGTGAGGATTTTCGAACCGGAGCATAACGAAGAGAATGCCATTCAGAGACGTTTTTAATGAGCGTGACCCGCATGAGGATCCAACACCCCCGCCCCCTGCGACAACTTGATAATCTGCGCCCCCTGGCTTACAATGCGCTCTCCGGCCTGAAGCCCGGAAATGACTTCGGTGCGGATGCCATCGGAGGAACCGACCAGGACAGGCCGTTTGTCAAAGAGTTCAGGGGTAAGCTGAACGAAGACGAAACAGTTGCCCATTTCCTCCACGATAGCGGTATTGGGAACACTGAGACGCGAAGTATTGCCGGAAGTCTTGATGTAGAGGTTGACAAAAGTGCCGGGGATGGCATCCAACACATTGTCTATCTCAAAGATTACCGGAATCAGAGGGTTGTTGGATGAGGTACTCTGACCGTAAGAAACCAACCGGCCATGCAATTCCTCCAAAGAATAAGCACGGGGCGCATTCATTTCCCGGATATTGACTTCGGTAATGTCTTTGAGATAGGGATAGTAACGGGAAGACAGCTCGGCCTGAATCAAAAGACGCTGGTTCTGGCTGACGGTGGCCATAGGCTGCCCGGCACTGACATACTGCCCGTTCTGGACACTGATCTGTTTTACATATCCATCTATCGGAGCGCGGACAATCTGACGGTCTTCGGAAAAATTGGCTTTGACCTGTTCGTAGTTGGCCAAGGCCTTTTCGTAGATATTCTTGGCCTGCAACAGTTCCGTTTCCGATACGATTTTATCCTCAGCTAAAGACTTCTCGCGCTCGTAGTCTTTCTTGGCTTTTTCATAGTCATTCAAAACGGAAGTAACATACTGGTTTATACTATTTTCAAGCATACCTCCGCTTTCTATCGAAAACAGGTATTCTCCCTCGCTTACAGCCTGTCCTTCCACTACGTTTTTCTTGTTCAAGGAAACAATGCCGGATGCCTTGGCAATAATCTCGGTTTGCGCTCCTGGGGTCGGCAATATTTGAGCGACACTTGAAATAAGTTTCCCTATGTTTTCAGGATGAGCTATTTCTGTCTTGAAATCGACCAAATAACTCTGGGCTTTGGTGAACACTACCGCGTTGCTGGAAGAGGGAGTCTGATGTTCGGCGGCATGATGGGCTTCATGTTCGTCCTTGTAAACCTGTACAGGGATGCGGAACAGGTCTTCTTGCACGCCATCCGGCCGTTGAAGCCCTCGCACACGGACAAGCAGCTGGCCGCTCCCGATTTGTCCGGGCTGTAGTTCCAGCTTGTATTGGCCGGCCTTGACCCGTTTAAAGCCGGTGGCAGCCCAAGTCTTGCCGCCCGATTCAAGGCTGAGGTCTATCTGAACCGAATCCATGGGCTTGAAGTCTTCCAAACGGGATAACTGTATAAGAAAATGGGAAGTGCTGCCGACAAAAAGAGGGTCGGCTTCGGCAAAGAATTCGGTATGCTGGCCGTATTGCACCAAATACAGCTTGGCATCGTGGACATGGGCGCCTTCGGCTTCATGGCTGTGCCCGTGCTGATGCCCGGCCGTATCTCGGCAGGCAAACAGCGACACTAAAGAAAGTATGAATAGAAAGGATTTGATTTTCATAATAACTGTCGTATTTTCAAATTGCATTATTAGATTCCTTTTCTCGATACACCCGCCTGTTTGATACTCCGTACCGGCAGGAACAACCTTTGTGATACGCAGGTGCTTATCAAGCCCGATGGAGTACAAGATGCAGGGATAAGAGGTGAAACAGGGCATGGAATGAATGGAGCGGACTACTCCCGATGGGTTCGTCAAAAAAATCCTTGGAATCTTATTCCTGCCGCTGCAAACCGGGTTTTAACAGAAAGGCGGAGCCCGGAAACCGGTACCGGAATGTTCTATGTCTTGATATGGAAGAAGGAGATAATCTGAATACTCGTGCTTGCCGGAAAGGGGTGGCAAAGGAATCGAGGCGTCCGGAGAGACCGGTATTAAATCGGCCAGAAGCGCAGAAGCCGCACTAGCTGGAAGGACAAGCGATGGCTGAAGAAAATATTTCGTGTTCTTCCAACAGGGATCGTCATGGGAAGGAAGAGGAATGCATTGATGATCGTCTTCACTGGAAATGCTCAGAAGGCAGCTGGAAATGTCATGGTTTTCAATGGCTTTCTGCTCCCATTGGCAGTGCGCGCTGAAAACCACTTCATGGCAGTGGTGATGATGGGGGAATACGGCATGCACCAGCATCATGATACAGGCGAAAGCGATGGCGGCACATGCGATCTTACGGTTCATCATCGGGTTGCTTTGATTTTTACAGCGCAATGTCAATACAGGCGCAAAGATAATGGTTTTATCCGTGCAATCGGGTTGCAAAAGAGATTAAAGAGATTGCCGAAAGATTTCCCGGCAAATTTTCCGACAGCTTTTGAAACATTTTTCCTGTCTTACGTATAAGTATATGCGTTTTTGTCGAAAGGCGGTATCTGTCCCTTGTGAAAACGCGTATTTGAAGCGGCAGCAAAGATAATTACAAATCCCGAAATAAAAGAATGAGACAGTTAAAGATTTCGAAATCAATCACCAATCGAGAAACTGCGTCTTTGGACAAGTACTTGCAGGATATCGGTCGGGAAGAGTTGATTTCCGCAGAGGAAGAAGTGCGGTTGGCGGGACTGATTCGTATGGGCGACACCCGAGCCTTGGACAAATTGGTCAAATCGAACTTGAGATTCGTGGTTTCTGTTGCGAAGCAATATCAGAACCAAGGGCTTAGCCTTCCCGACTTGATTAATGAAGGCAATTTGGGCTTGATCAAGGCGGCCAAGCGTTTCGATGAGACCCGTGGGTTCAAGTTCATTTCGTATGCGGTATGGTGGATCCGGCAATCCATCCTGCAAGCATTGGCGGAACAGGCGCGTATCGTCCGTCTGCCTTTGAACCAGGTGGGTTCGCTCAACAAGATAAAAAAGGAATCGGCTCGTCTGGAGCAGAAATTCGAGCGTCCGCCATCGATTGACGAATTGGCGGAAAGCTTGCAGATGCCCAAGGAAAAGATTGCCGAGGTGCTGAATATCACCACACGCTATGTGTCGATGGATGCGCCTTTGGTGCAGGATGAGGAAACCAACTTCATCGATGTGTATGTTGCTGAAGATGCGCCTACTACGGATCAAGCGTTGATGAAAGAGTCCCTGTCTCGCGAAATCGAGCGGGCGTTGGCCACCTTGACCGAGAAAGAGCGGGATGTCATCAACCTTTTCTATGGCATCGGAGGCCATCATGGCCTGACCTTGGATGAAATCGCGGCCAAATTCGACTTGACGCGCGAACGTGTCCGCCAAATCAAGGAAAAGGCCATCCGGCGCTTGAAAAGCTCTTCCCGGAGCAAGCACCTGAAAGCGTTCTTGGGGGAATAAGGAATCCCCAACAAAAGCCTTTATATTAATAGTAAAAAGGGTGTCTGGAAGTTAGGACTTCGAGATGCCCTTTTTTCTTGCATATAACCGATTCGTGGCTCTAGTTCCGTCCCGCATTCCTGCTCCGTCCTTTGGGAAAGACAATTCTGCGGTCAAAGCTGTCCTGCTTCTTCGATGGGCAGCCCGGTGATGCCGGCGATTTCCTCTGCGGAGAATCCTTTGCTTTTCATGGCTCGCGCTATTTTCATCCGTTCTTCATTCTCTCCTTCCCGCCGACCTTTCTCCTCCCGGTACTCCAAGCAGGCGTAGTAGTCCCGGTAAGCTTTCAGGCTCGCCTCGTACCGTTCCCGCTCCTCCTCCGTCATAGCTTCCACGCTGGCTGTCTCCTCCAATTTCTCAAAGAGGTACTTCTCGTTCTTGAACGGCATCTTTTCCAATGTTTCCATATTCTTTAAAATGTATATCCATTGCTCCAATTCCGTCCCGCACTCCTGCTCCGTCTTCGTAAAGAACGGGAATTCGATGTAGATGAGCCGGATTCTGTCGGTGAAAATCTCGTTCGTCTCCCGGTCCATCAATAGGAAATCTGACCTTAATTTCCCGGTTAATGCGAAATTACAAAAATTTATGCAATAGACTGCATCCAAGGCGTACCGCCAATCCCGTCCTCGCCGTCCCTGCTTGACAATGCCCCTGCAGGCGTAAAACAGACTCCGGTTGCGGAAATAAGTCTGGCTGTCGTTCTGCATTTCAATAATCAGATGCCGACCATCCTCCGTCCGGCAGAAGATGTCGTAAATGATGCCCTGTTCCTGTTCGTTGTCCGGCAGCTGTTCCTTGTCCATGAAGCGGAGATCTTCTATCCGCTCTTCGCCCGCGAGGAGTTCGTTGAGAAAGTCCATCAGCAAATCCTTGTTGACTTCCTGGCCGAAGATGCGCTTGAAGCCCACATCGGTGAAAGGATTAATAAAATGAAAGGGTTTGTGCGGCTGGATGCTGTCCACCGGGATTCTCGCTGGGTTTGTGCTCGCTTTTTCCATTGGCGTGTTCGTTTGATTCGTTTCTTGACACAAAGGACTCTGCCGAAACAGGCCAACCGCCTGTAAGTACCGATATCCTTTTATTATATATCGCTCCAACCCAAATTTATCGAACCCATTGAATACATTCAAGGCGAAGACCATCCATACACATTTGATATGCAACAAATTGACAAAAAGTTAAATATTGTTAACCGTTTGATAGCTGCATAATGCCCCAAACGCTACAACTCCAAAACTGAAAACACAAAAATGCTCCTTGTTTTTCTATCAGGCATTAAGTACTGTTGCATTATATTGACTAACAGTAATTCCCTTACAATAAGCCACTCACCACCATATTGGGTAACCATGAATAGAACTAAAGAAGTTATAAATACGGAACAACTAGAAAAAATCACAATAATCATTCCCCACATAACCGCCCAGAAAGGTTGTATCGCCTTCTTCATTATTACAAGCCATACAATATTCCCATAATCGTTTCTGATTCATCGCATCTTATTGCCCTTTTGCCATAGACCAATTCGAAAACGTAGTATATCGACATTTTCCAGACACCCTCTTCTTTGTAAAAATCAAAGAAATAATACCGTTGATTCAAACTCCGTATGTCGTTTATGTGGCAGAAGATGACTTCACCACCCCTGAAGGCATCAGCCAATGCATCCAATTCCTAGAATCGCATCCTGACTATACTTCAGCGCAAGGGCATTATCTGACTTTTGAACCCAACAGAAACAATGTCAAATTTACACCTCGATACATCCGGAATTTAAATAGCCAAATCACAGGAGAAACTGCCCGGGAACGGTTACTATCCAAAGGCTCCTTATATGGCTCCTTGCTTTATGCCGTCGTCAGAACAGAAGCTTTCAAGAAAACCTATGAAGTTTGCTTCGACCCCGCAAATAAAATACTGTTCAACAATCTTTTCCTGGCCGAAACCTTGTTTAATTACTCCATGCTTATACAAGGGAAATATGCTACTATTCCTGTATTTTTATATTTGAACTTGACAAGTTACCATCCCTTTCGATAAAACAAAAAATCACAAATTATTTTTTACTAAAAAATAATCCCATTAGCCGCTTTATCAATTATAGATACCACAAGAAAGGGGAAAAAACATGCAAAGGAATCGACAGCATTCCCATTGCCACCGTTTCTATCAAAAATAAAGAACAAATCCCAGCCCCATTACGACCTATTTGTGATGCCATTCGATTAACAAAGGAATAGTTTCCCTAAGAAACAACTACAAACGCATCCACATCTTTTCTGGAAACGCTTTGCGATACAGTAAGATCCATGAAAATATAGCATTGATACACCATGAAAATTCAACAATAAGTTTAAAAACCTAATCATTGGTGAATTTTACAAAATGCTATGCAACTCCTGAAAAAATCATACCTCAACATCACAAATTCGCAATGGCATCCCCTTTTCCAGATCCCGGTTCGCTCTTTTCCCCAAAACATCAAAATACATAACCGGAGAAAGACCGTAGCCGGGACGCACCGAACGGACGTTCTTCTCCGTAAAGACCTCCCCTTTCCGGATGTCCTCCGCAACGTACAAGGAACGGGCAAATTCCCGACCTTTTATCTTTTGAGGATCCGACGGATAACACACATTCCCCAAAGCCGCCTCCGTCTCCCGTATCACACGCACCATTTCAGCAAATTCGGCAGGCTCGCAAGAAAAAGCCGAGTCCGGCCCGCCGATTTTCCTATCCAAGATAAAGTGCTTCTCCACCATCGTTGCCCCCAAAGCCACCGAAGCCACCGCCAAAGTATTGCCAATGCTGTGATCGGACAAGCCCACTTTTACCCCGAAACGCTGCCGCATATCCGGAATCGTCAAAAGGTTGGCATCTTCCACCGGCGCCGGATATTGGGAAATGCAACGCAACAAGGTCACATCTTCGTTCCCAGAACTTCTCACAGCAGTCAAAGCCGCCTCGATATCCTGCAAGGTGGCAATCCCTGTCGAAATCACAACTGGTTTCTTCTTCGATGCCACATAGGATATCAATGGGATATCCGTGATTTCAAAGGAGGCTATCTTGTAAATAGGATTCCCTAAGGATTCCAGAAAATCGACCGCCGTCTTGTCAAACGGACTAGAGAAACAGATCAACCCTTCTTCTCGTGCCACATGGAACAGTTCTTCATGCCATTCCCAAGGCGTATAGGCTTCCTTGTACAAATCATGCAAGCAATACCCATCCCACAAGCCACCATGAATCATGAAATCCTCTTTCCGACAATCCAGCGTGATGGTATCAGCCGTATAAGTCTGCAACTTCACTGCATCCGCTCCAGCTTTCTTGGCAGCCCGGATGGTGGCAATAGCAATATCTTTCTTATGGTTATGATTGGCAGACAACTCCGCCACAATAAATGCTTTATCCTTCATAATACAATTTCGACTTTTCCCGTAAATCACGGATTTCCTCCTCGCTAAAATACTTGGGATTATAACAGCCTTCCAATATCTGATCTTCCGGCTTGCCATCCACTATGTAATACCCCTTAATCCGTCCTTCGATTATCCAACCCGCCTTCCGGTATGCCTTAATAGATGCAACATTGGACATATACATGGATGTATGCAAAGCCCGCAGATCCAATTGCTCAAATGCAACACGAGTCCCCAAAGCAACTGCTTCAGAAGCAAGTCCTTTCCCATAAAAACGTCTGTCTCCTATCAAGGTAGCCAAATCGGATATACGATGCCGCCAATTGATATGTCCCAATTTCACCGTCCCTATCAGGCAGCCCGATTCATTATGATAAATTCCCAAGGTATAGTTATCCCCGTTCTCCTTCCCTGTCCTGATTGCCTGGCTCAATGCATCCCTGTCAATCCTTCGACCCGAATTGGTATAGAACCTCATCAGTTCCATATCTTGGAACCATTCCATCATATCATCCGTAATAGCCTCTGCCTCAAGTTCCTGCAAACACAGGAATGGCCCCGCTATATATATACGCTCTAACATTATAGGAATCTTTAATCTGTTTCTGACCCTAATTTTTCGAACAATTCAATATACCTGGACTGTATGCCATACATATCCAATTTGTCAAATTTAGGCATAAAATTGGAAACACCGGACATATCCAACTCTTCCGATGCCAACAAATCCCCCACCCCCCAAACCGCACCCATACCGGTGATATAATGATAAAAGCCTTCCTGGTTATCCACATAATACCCCACCACCGACGGCAATCCCACCGACAAAGCCTCCAAACAGATGGTGCTGGCCGAAAAGAAACCCATATCCGCCTCCTGCAAGACGGAACAAATTTGCTGAGCAGACAAACCATGCGGAAGGATTTCCACCTCCGGCACCCCTTCCGGAATCCGGGTATTCAACCCGGCTATGACCTTGATTGTTTCAAACAACATTCCACTTCCTCGTATCGCATTCAAATACTTGGCCACCAAATTATATGGGTCGCTGCCCCCCACGCAGACCAAAGCTGATTTCAGCAACCTGTCCCGATGCCATCCGGATTCCAAAGCCCGCAGGAACGGCTGCCGTAACAAAGCCCAAGAAAGGCCGAGACACAAGCGGGTATAAGGCTCTACAGAAAACAAGGCGGCATCCGCCACGCCATGGTTTATAACCGCATCCGCCACGTAATGCCTGTCATGCAAATCATCAATGCAGACCAGACAACACCCTTTGGCCTTTATGGCCTTCTGGTACTCGGTAGTAAAGAAATAATTGTCCAAAACCACTATCTCGTCCCCTTGCAGGCAGGGCAGGAAATCCTCGAAATGCGATACCGGCGGTAAAGGATGAAGGCGGCATACCCGTTCCACTTCCCTCCTCTGGTATTCGGACGGATCCACCGTGAAGAACACGCAATCGAAATCGTCCCTCAGCATCTCCGCCAAGGCCAACGATCGCACAAAATGCCCGAAACCAATCTGCCCGCTGGCATCCGCCCTGAAACAAACGCACTTCCTATTCATGAATCTATTTGATTTCAATCTGTAAAAAGACGCTTGCATCGCCTTAAGGCAGTACAAACTAACACGCCAAAATCAGTATCTATCCCAATCAATGCCAATACTATCTTATGAAAAAGCGAAGTTTTACTGCGTATTAGATACGAAACCAAATGGAAATGCGGATAAATCTCACAGATTTCACGCTTTACCAAATTTATATACTTCTTTGCCGGGGGATCGAAATGGAACAAGGATCCGGTAATGGTCGCTTCATAAAACAAAGAGAAGAAGACATCATCGCATTCCTGTTTGTACAAAGAATAGAAACCTAATCGCTTCATATTTTCCAAATAAAGCTTCGAGGTCTCTATCCTATCAAAAAAACGATAATCATTATACCTCCTTGTTGTAGAAACATTATTGCAACGGTAAAAGTAGCAAAGTTTGTCCACCTTCACTATCTTTCCTGCGGAACAATACAAAGCCTGACCTATGGCATTATCCTCGTAAAACAGGTTCTCCGGATAGAAAAGGCCGTTGTCAACAAACAACTTTCTCTTGAATATGCTCGTCCAAATCCTTGGCGATCTTGCAATGATACCCCTGTTCCTTTCTCCCCTGTCTCCATTCTCTAAGACCCCCTTTTCCCCGTTCCATTGCGGGCGAATGTCGCTCTCCGAATAATATTCCGCATAATTCCCTACTACAACATCTGCATTTTCCCGTCTTGCAGCTTCATATAAATTCTCGTACATGGTTTCCGCAACCCAGTCGTCGCTGTCCACTAATCCGATATACTCCGCCCGGGCCGCCCGGATGCCTATGTTCCTTGCTGTCCCTTGCTTTCCGTTCACTGAAGATGTTATTACCTTGACTCGGTTATCCTTTTTTCCATAAGCATTCAAAATCGACAAAGACGCATCTGTAGAACAATCATCCACACAAATCACCTCGATATCCTTCAAGGTCTGACCCAATAAAGAATCCAGACACTTGCCCACATACTGTTCCACATTATATACAGGAACGACAATGCTAATCAATGGTTTTTCTTCCATCCTTACACTCTTTTCTGAAGAACATCCCGATTTATCAGTGCAAGCGATGGATGTTCCTCCAAATATTGGTACAAAATTCTATTGGAAATTGGAGTGCCTTTATACAAATCTTTATATAAAAGATTTACCAGCTTAAAGTCATCTGCTTCATCCACTGTCAATCGATAAGACAAAGGCTTACACCGATAATCCTTGCAAACAAACTTGTCCCGGTTGTCACGGAAATAAGGACAAACATGCTCCCTATACTTCATATCCACAGCTTCCTTGTTCCCTCGAATCAAAGCATCCATAGAAAACACCTCAACCGAAGTTCCCAACGGAGCTGCGCTGCAATATGCGTAATCAGCGTCTCCCAAGAAAGAAATCAAACTATCTGCCAATTCCCAATCGACAAAGGGATTATCGCAAGTCGCCCTCACAACCATATGTGGATGATAGACAAGCGCACATTGATAAAATCGATCCAACACATCATCTTCACTACCACGGAAACACTCAATACCATGCAAACGCAAAAAAGATTCCAAACTGTCATTTGAGACCGCATCCGGAATGGCAAAAACAATCTTGTCAATCAATCGAGCCTGCTGTAGCCTTAAATTCACATGCTCCAAAAGGGACAATCCAGTTCTTCCGAGTTCCAACAAGACCTTATTCGGCAAGCGGGAAGAAGTCAACCGTGCTTGAACTATGCACAATGTATTCACCATATAGTCCATCCTCCATCTACTTGAAGATTCTGTCCAACCACATAACGAGATGCATTCGATGTCAAATACACAATGGCTCCCTTCAAATCTTCAGGATTTCCAATCCGTCCACTTGGATTGGATTCCGACAACCTTTTTATAAATTCTTGATCTTCCTGAACCTTTATAGAAGGAAACGGCCCTGGGGAGATAGAATTGACACGAATACCATAAGGTATCAGGTATTCAGCGAAGAATTTAGTCAATTGCACAATCCCGGCTTTTGCCGCGCCATATTGAGGTGGATTGAAATTTTTCCTGCACGCTCCGTCATACACCTTAAAATTAGGGGCGACTAACCCGTACATGGATGCAATATTGACAATGTTGCCTCCCTTTGCTTGTTTCATATAAGGTATTACTTCCCTGATGCAACGGAAGACACTGCTCAAAGTTCCATCGAATGAATAGCTCAAATCATCATCTGTAATCTCTTCAGGAAACTGCCCCGACAAATAAATTGCATTATTAACCAATATATCTATATGGCCATATTCATCAAACACACGTCGAAAACAATCTCTAATTTGTACAGTCTTTGAAATATCCATCGAAAAGAATACTATCCTCTCTTTTCCTGCAAATACCCTCTCAAATTTATCATAACTTCTCCCTCCCACAACAACCGTTGCCCCTGCTTCTTGCAATGCTTCAACAAAAGCATGTCCCAAATACCCGTATCCCCCCGTCACTATGGCCACTTTCCCTTTCAGAGAGAAAAGATGCATGACATTTTCCATCTCTCACCAATTTGAAGGATTCAACAATATCTTTTCTTTTACATCCAGTTCCTGCAAAAGCTGCCCCATATCGAACCTATCCCCTACAGAAGCTTCTATATCCTGATCCAACTGCGCCACACTGTCAACACCAATCAATACCCGGTCGATATAAGGGTTATCTAAAACTGCTCGCAAAGCCAATGTCTTCTTCTCTACACCATAATCCACACAAAATTTATTTATTCTTTCCAAATAAGGCCTTAACGGCTGCAATCTATCCCGCAAGGAATCCGGTTCGCAAAAAAATAATCCCTGAAGAAAAACCGAACGTGTATGTATTTCCGTCCCCATCCCTTTCAATACAGAAAGATAAGGGGAAAAACGCCTGTCTAATAAATTATAAGGAAACTGTACTATATCTAACGTCAGATCCCTTTCCAATAAAAACTCCAATTCCTCCGGATTATACAAGGAAAAGCCAATCTTTGCCACCACCCCCTCCTCTTTCAATAATTTCATCTTTTGCCACACTTCAGGGTATGCCTTGTAAAAATCGAAATGATGTATCATATACCCGTATATGGAGGAAAGACCCAATTTGGCCAATGTGACTGATAGAACATCTTCAACACTGTCTCTTGATCTGGGGTATTTGGAGACAATTTTAAAAGCACCTTGCCGAACTAACAAAGAAGTCCCCAAAGCCTTCTCACTATCCCCGTATGCAGCCGAAGTGTCTAATACATCTATCCCTTTGGCAAAAGCATGTTCCAAAATAGAACATACCTCATCCACAGGCACCTGGCCGCTTGTATTATGAATACCATAATTCAAGCCAAATTGTACTGTTCCCAATGCCAACGCTGCCATCTTTACTTCTTCTCAAATTCCAACACAGATTCTATCACAAAATCCTGATCTTCTTCCGGCAAGGTCGGGAACACAGGAAGACTCAGACAGTGAGTGTAATAGCTTTCCGCTACCGGGCAATCGCCTTCTTTGCTTCCAAACTGGCGATAATACGGCTGCAAATGCAATGGTATGTAATGAATTTGGGCAAAAATTCCTTTGGAACGAAGATGATTATACAAACCTAATCTGTCTGGCACCTGAATCACATACAAATGGTAGGCATGCCTGATTCCTTGTCCTACAAACGGAATCCTGATGGAAGCCGCCTCTGCAAAGGCCTCGTTATATTTCCTGGCTATCTCCTGCCGCCTAACTATCCCTATCTCAGCCCGGTCCAGCTGGGACATGCCCAAGGCCGCTTGGAAGTCCGTAATCCTATAATTGTAGCCCAAATCCACCATCTCGTAATACCATCCGCCATCGTTCTTTTGCAACAAATCCGGATCTTTGGTAATACCGTGCGTCCGGTACAAGGTCATTTTCTTGTACAAAGCTTCGTTCCGCGTTGTCACCATGCCACCTTCACCCGTAGTGATATGCTTGACCGGGTGGAAGGAAAAGACCGTAGCATCGGCATACCGGCTGTTCCCGGTTTTCTGCCAGCTCCCGTCCTTGGCTTGGAACGCCGCGCCCGGTGCATGACAAGCATCTTCCAATATCCACAAACCGTAACGGTCAGCCAATTCCCTGTACTCATCCATCTTGTGCGGGTAGCCGCCAAAATCCACTGGAATAATCCCGGAATATGTCCCATGGGGTGAAGATGCCAACATCTTCTCCAATTTCTTGATGTCCATCAGATACGTATCCGGATCAATATCGCAGAATACCACATCCCCACCGCAAAACTTCACGCAGTTGGCTGAAGATGCGAACGTGATAGGAGTCACAATCACTTTCACCCCTTCTTTGACTCCCAATGCCTTGGCGGCCAAATGCAGACCCGATGTGGCATTGTCAACCGCCAATGCATACGAGGCATCCACATAGGCGGCAAATTTCTTCTCAAATTCTCCTATCTTCGGGCCCTGGGTCAGGTAATCCGACTTCAAGGTCTCCACCACCGCCGCAATATCCTCTTCCGTTATCTGCTGGTGGCCGTATGGTATGTTCCGTCTCATCTCGCTTCAAAATTTGGATCCACGTATTTCTTGATCTTCTCCCGCAGACTTTCCACCGTCTCCCATTCCGTATTATTATCCGAAGTATAGGCAAACTTCTCCGATACCGGCTTGGCATCGTAGTGTCTCGTGTAATCTTCCTTGGCATGGCAATACGAAACGGACGGAAGAATAGCATAATACGGCCCTATGTCAATCGTATGCATGGCATCGGTCACGGTTATCATCTCTTCATGCAGTTTTTCTCCCGGTCGAATCCCGACAATTTCACACCGTGCATTGGGGGCAATAGCTTTAGCTACATCCATAATTCGATACGATGGAATCTTAGGAACAAAAATCTCTCCTCCTATGTGATGTCCAATCGCATACATGACCAAGTCCACACCCTCCTGCAAGGAGATATTGAACCGGGTCATTTCCGCATGCGTGATAGGTATCACTCCCTTGTCACGCTGGCTCAAAAAGAAAGGAATGACGGATCCTCGAGATCCCATTACATTCCCGTATCGAACAACTGAAAAACGGACATCCCGTTTCCCTTTGATATTGTTAGCCGCCACGAACAATTTATCCGAAACCAATTTTGTAGCACCATAAAGATTGATAGGAGCACATGCTTTGTCCGTCGATAAGGCAACTACTTCCTTGACTCCGCAATCCAAAGCTGCGTTGATGACGTTCCGCGCCCCATCCACGTTAGTCTTTATGCATTCATCCGGATTATATTCCGCCGTGTCCACTTGCTTGATGGCTGCCGCATGGATGATGACATCTATCCCCTCGCAGGCCCGCTTCAAACGCTCTCCATCCCGGACATCCCCGATAAAGAAACGCAACTGCGGATATTCCTTGGCAGGATACATCTGATGCATCAAATACTGCTTAAGCTCGTCACGGGAATAGACAACAATGCGAGAAACTTCCGGATAACGAGCCAAGATAGTCTCCACGAACTTCTTTCCAAACGAACCGGTTCCACCGGTAATCAAAACCGACTTGTGATTCAACATATTAACACATATCTTATAAATTGGCAAAGATAGTGAAAGTCGAGCGCAAAGCAAACGAGCTTGCTCGATTTGCTCTGCCGAGACGCATCCAAAGCCCCGATCGAGCCGAACGCCATGCCAAGGCCGTTCCTTCCTTGAGCATGACTGAGGCGCAGGGGCTTCGGCGTAGCCAATCTTCGGCGAAGTCAAAGATACAAATATTCTCTAACACTCCTTTCCTCTATCCTTCCGATGGAATTTAGCCCGAATCATTTGCAATAAATAGTCTTTCATTTCCAAATAAATCCTAGCACCTGTCATTCGAAGCAAGAATACATAAACCATGACGGCCAACAAAATTTTCCCTGCCAATCTCCCATAGATATTCTCAATATGACCTGCTATCCATCCTGTGACAAGCATACTGATTGCCGCTATGGTACAAAAGAACAAGGAATCGGTCAACAATACAAAATAATTCACCTTCAATTCTCTTCCAACCATATATTGTATGAATAAGAAAGTCAACAAAAGAACGCCCACATAAGCCATCGTCATGCGTTGTATACCAAAAGGATGACACAAAAACACCATCAGCAATTGCAGGCAGGAAGCCGCTATGGCCACCCACATAACAAGATTCGATTTCCCCCGGCTCAACAACAAGGTGTTGCACATCCATGTCAAAGGAATAAAGGCTCCTCCCACACATAAAATCCGCATAAGTGGAACGGCTGGAGCCCACTTGTCCGTAATGGCAACGGTTATAAATTCAGAAGCTATCAAAGCCAAGCCAAACATGCATGCGAACGATATCATAGCCATGAAACGGAACGTCTTGCGGAAAACCCGCTGCAAACGCTCTTCCGTGTCAGACGCCTGCACAAACACAGGCTGCATCATGCCAGTAACAACCCCGCAAAATACAGAATAAGCCATGTAACTCCACTTGGAAGCCTGGTTATAGTAGCCCACCTGGGCATGAGAATAATACCGCCCTAGGAAAATTATCAAAACATTATTGCTTATTGTATCTACAATCCTGTTTATCAAAATCTTTACCCCATATCGCCACATGGAAATAAAAGAATGTAAATCGAATGAAAAAGTTGGTTTCCATCGCACAGCCGCCCAAACAAACACCATCCTAAAAAAGAAAATCCCAACCGATTGCAATGCCAATCCCCAATAAGCCAGTCCACACAAAGCCATAACAACGCCACACAGCCCGGATAGAATCGTAACCAGCAATATTAGTAAAGAAAATTTCTTTATATGTAAATCTTTCTGTAACTTAACTATAGGAACTATGCAAAATGAAGAGAATACAAATCCCAGAAAAACAACTCGCCCCAAAGGCTTCAATTCCGGAATACGATAGAAATCGGCAATCAATGGCGTGCAGAAAAACAATATCACATAAAGCACGACACTACTCCCTGCTGTAAACCAAAAAACAGTATCGTAATCTTTCTGCGAAGCATCTTTTTTATTAATCAAAGCAGAAGACAGGCCACACTCTTGCAATGCTGTAGCCAAACCAGTAAACACCGTCAGCAAACCTACTATTCCATAATCTTCCGGTGCCAGAATCCGTGCCAAAACCAAGCCAAACAGCATGTTTACCACTTGTGATAACAAATTGCTGGCACTTGACCAAAACACTCCTTTGGCTGTCTTGCTTTTCAAAGTTTCCGTAGCCATAGTCAATCAGAAACAGTTAAACGGACAACATAGCATAAAACTTCACACATTCTTACGCCTGAACGCATCGATATAAGAACCCGGAGTAACATTATAGATATCGACACCTTTCTTCCTTGCATATCGCTCCACCTGCTTGTATGATCTGAAAGCAATAGCAAAACTGTTCATCCAAAAATACATATCACAGGAAGTAGGTGTGCTCACAGCACCATTCTTATCATAAAAATGGGCGCTGTCTGTATGCACCACGTTATTGTCATCGACCCAAAGTTCCTTAAGCCAAGAGTGGTCAGCTCCTGTCACATAGATAGTAGAAAAACCACATCGCATACCCAGCATCAAACCTGCAACCAATACGTTACGCGGACGAGGCATCCCCCACTGCCGGTCGAAACAAAAATGGCAAAAAGGAACGTATCCTTCCACTGGCACTGAATTGAAAAAAGTCAGCTTTATTTGATTATTATTCTTCAATGGACGCTGCCAATTCTTAATTTTCTTTGCCCAATAAGGCACAAAAAGATTCATCTCCCATTGGGTCTTCTCCGCCAAAGGAATAAATATTTTCTGGATGTTTTCCTCCTTTTTGAAAAAAGCCAGATCCAGCAACAAATAATATTTTGGCTTATGCTGTTCAAATGATTCAGAAAGAGCGGCATAATTCACCATCATCAGCTCCTTCCCTTTCATAAAATCCTGCTTCTCTTGCAAAAACAATCTTAACGAAGGGCCATTCCCCAACAAGACCATTTCCCGTGCTGTTAAAGACAATGAATGCGGAACAGGAAATCTTGTTAAAAGAATCATTTTCAAAACAGATCCTATTGTGTCTGCTACTACCTTAAGAAAACCTTGCATCTTATAAACAGGTTTTAGATCCAGTAAAATCTTGATTTTCGGTTTTAATTTCCTGTAAAAAGGCCTTTACATCGGAAAAGGAATCCGCCTTTTCCTGCAAGACTTCCATCGGCCATTCCCACCAACGCGAAGCTTCTATCCGGAAAATATCATCCTGAGAAAATCGATAGCCTATATTCTTTGCGGGCACACCCCCTACAATCGCATAAGAATCAACATTTTTCGTGACAACGGCACCTGCTGCGATAACAGCCCCGTTGCCTATTTCCACTCCTGAAAAGATAGAAACGTTATTGCCAATCCAAACATCATTCCCTATCTTAACCGAAATCCGATTGCTCACATCAAAAAAACGATGTTCCTCAAACCGATTCTCTTTCACAAAAGAGAATCCAGCCTGTTTGGCGGCAGAAAAGAAAGCAGGATGGGTGGAAACCCAATCATGCACAGGATGGAACCCGTCAATAATCCTGACATTCCTGCCAATGGAACAGAAACGGCCCACTTCTGCATTGGTCAGATTTCCTAAAGGGCCTATATACGATCCCCTGCCTATTTTCGCTCCAGCAACTAATGTATTCTCTCCTATCTTGCAATGATCCTCGAATCTTGTATGTTGATTGATATAGGCTTTATATGATACCCGTGAAGATTTCGCCCATCGAAAATACACTTGCAAAAAAAACAACAGAAGCCTGCTCAAAAGCTTTTTTATATCTTTCATCTTGAAACTCCTCACAAGTTACTTACCTATGCCCTATCAGACAAAGATACTACATTACCGCAAACAAGACTAGTGCACAAGAAAACATCATGTTTTAAGGCAACTCAATAGTCAAATCCTGAGCAAGCTTGTTTACGTCAATTTCATCTAAAACAAGCATGTCTCAGTATAGTCAAACTATTTCTGCTTCCATTCTTCTATCGTCCCGGTCTGGGAGGAGAAGCTGGCACCGATTTTAAAGAGCTTGCGCGGGTCGGCGGCGTAAGGTCTGGCGTAGCCCTTGTCCTCGATTTGCTTCAAGGCCTCGTCCGCCGTACCGTCCAATTTGAACTCGAAGATGTACACGTACTGCGGGGTCTCCACGATGCAGTCGGAACGCCCTTGGCTCTGCTCCTTTTCTATGTAGGTGGCATAGACGCTCACCATCCGGAATATCAGGTAGAAGGTATAGTTAAAGTAGCTTTCCCGCTCCTTCTGGTCTTCCTTGCGCCGCGCCGTGTAGGGGATGCTGGCCAGGAAGGAGGTGAAAAGGTCGCGCAGGGTGTCCGGATCGCCCGCTTCCATCGCGTCCAATAAATCCTGTATCCATCCCTCCACGCTTTCCTTTTCCGGTTTCCAGTAGCCTGCCGCCACTAAGCTGACGAAGCCTTTCTTCACTTCCTTGTTGGGGAAGTCCAATAGGAAAGTGCCTCGTGAAGGTTTGTAGTCTTTTATCGTCAGGTAGCCACTTTGGTAAATCATCGGCAGGGGCTTCTCCACGTCCGCCTTGTAGTCCACGAATTCGCTGGGGTCGTAATACCTGCCCGTCATTTCGTCCAGATTCTCGTGGCTGTGCGCCAAGAGCCGCAGAAGGTAGGTGGGCGTGCCGGTCCGGAACCAGTAGTCGAGTAGCTCCTGCTGGGCAAAGGCGCTCAGCAGGCTGTAGGGGTTGTAGATGTCGGTCAGTTTCGTGCTGAAATGGTAGCCATCGTAATGGTCTTTCAAGCGTTGCAGCATCTCCGCCTCGCTGATGCCCTCCTGCCCGGCCAGCTCCCGGATCGGTTCGGCGAAATAGTTTTCTAATTCCTCCTGGGTGATGCCGCAGAGCGCTTCATAGCGTTTGTCCATGCTGATGTCCAATGGCTGGTTGAAACCGCTGAACACGCTCACCTGCGAGAACTTGGTCACCCCCGTCAGCAGCACGAACTGCAAGTCCGCGTCCGCTCCTTTGAAGACCGAGTAGAAACTCTTCAGCACCGAGCGGTTCCAATCCTCCAAGCGGTATTCCGTGCCTTGGATATGGGTCTTGATGTCCATGTCCAATACATCCAGTATCGGCTTGTCGTATTCGTCCACCAGGACCACGCAGCGGCGGCCGTGCTGCTTGTGCGCCTGCGCCAGCACGTAGGCGAAGCGGTCGCCGATTGTTGTCCAGTTAGGGTTTTGTCCATAAATTCCCTCCCAATCCGACACATAGCCGTTCAGCTTCGCCTCCAGATTTCCCGGTTCGAGGAAGTTGGTGGTGTTGAAGTCGATATGGAACACGGGGTATTCGAGCCAGTCCTTCTCCAATCTCTCTATCGCCAGCCCTTGGAAAAGCTCCTTCCTACCTTGGAAGTAATTCTTCAGCGTGGAGACCAGCAGGCTCTTGCCGAAACGGCGCGGACGGCTCAGGACATAGATCTTCCCCATGGAGACCAATTGGTATATCAAATCAGTCTTGTCCACATAGACATAACCGTCTTCCCGAATCTTCTCAAAGGTCTGTACCCCTACTGGAAATTTCATCATAACGCCATCCTCCAAAATTTACAAAATGCTCGACCGCCATCCGGCACAAGCCGCAGACAGGTTTTGCCCGCAGAAACTACTTCACCCCCAACTTGTTCAGCTCCCGCTGATAAGCACGGGCATTGGCCAAATGACTGGCATACGAAGTGGCAAAAACATGATAGCCTGAAAAATCCGGCTTGGCGCAAAAATACAGGTATTTGGTCTGCTTGTTCTCCAAAACGGCATCAATCGACGAAATGGACGGCGTGCAGATAGGCCCCGGAGGCAAACCTCTTTCCTTGTAAGTATTATACGGGGATTCTACCGCCAAATGCTCCTTGAGAATCCGTTTCAAACCGAAATCACCTACCGCGTATTTGACGGTCGGGTCGGCTTGGAGCAACATCCGCCGCCGCAAACGGTTCAAATAAACCGAAGCAATATCGGCCCGTTCATCCTTCTTGTTGGTCTCTTCTTCCACGATGGATGCCAAAGAGATTATTTCCAAACGATCCATGTCCATGCTATCGGCTTTCGCCTGGCGTTCGCCCTCCCAGAAATCGTTCAGTTCCCAATACATCCGCTTGAAGAATTCCTCGGCATCCGTATCCCAATAAAAGTAATACGTATTAGGGATAAAACAGCCCAAGACATTAGCGGGATTGACCCTCAGGGCAGCCTCCATGGCCGAATCCGCGCCTTCAAAGGCGTACGTGAACCGGCTCAGGAAGGCCGAATCGCTCAAAACACGCACTATCGAAACCGAATCCGCTTCAATCCGCTTGGAAACAATACCGGCCAGCTGACTGACGCTCCGAATCTTGTTGAACGTGATCCGAACCTCATCCTGGTCGCCCGCCCGGAGCTTGTTGACCACCGCCAAAGCCGTGACGCCCCGATCCAGCACATACCGTCCCGGCTTCACGGTTTCCGGATACCCTTTGATTCGGGAAAGAACCTCGAACTTGAGCATCTGCACATTGCCGCTGGCTCGCAAGCTGTCTTGAACCTGCGCATAGCCCGCTCCCGTCGGGATAAACAAGATTGTCCGCGCTTTCACAGCCGAACCCAAGCCGATGGTCGCCACGCAGACCATCAGACCAAAGATGAAGACAGCCAAAACATACAAGCCGACTTTCAACCTTCTGCTGAAACGTTTACGCTTTCCCGTACCGTAAGCTGAACCGTAATACGTGTTCGAGCGATGTCTTCTCCGCCGAGGTTTCCTGACTTTCATAATTTTATAATTTAAAAAATGCAGGCAAGCCCAATAACAAGCAACAAAAAGCCCTCAACCGTGCAAATACAATACCACGGTTGCAGTATGTGACGCATTTACCGTATCTGCATCCCTACCACCGCGTCCTTGGCCGGCTCCACAAAGCAAAGCGTGCCATCCGGGTTCTCGCTCATCAGAATCATGCCGTGCGACTCTATTCCCTTGAAATCCCTCGGTGCCAGATTGGCCAGCAGGCAAACCTTGCGACCCACGATTTCTTCCGGTTTATAATACTCGGCAATGCCGCTCACCACGGTACGGGTATCGAGGCCGGTATTCAAAGTCAGCTTCAGGAGCTTCTTGGTCTTCGCCACCTTTTCAGCGGCCGTAATCTCGGCCACCCGCAAATCCATCTTGCCGAAATCCTCAAAGCTAACCGCTTCTTTCTGAGGCTCATAGTTCGGCTTGGCATTCTTCTTGTTGGCCTCTTTGATAGCCGCCAGCTTATCCAACTGTTTCTGAATCACTTCATCCTCAATCTTCTCGAACAGGAATTCAGCTGGATTCAACAGATGCCCGCCTTGCAGCAATTCTTCTTTTTCTGCTGCATCCCATCCTGATTTCTCCATATTCAGAATCCGACACAGCTTCTCAGCCGTAAACGGCAAGAAGGGTTCGCACAAAACCGCCAGATGCGCCGCAATCTGCAAGGAAATATTCAAGACCACCTTGACACGTTCCGGATTGGTCTTGAACACCTTCCACGGCTCATTGTCGGTCAGATACTTGTTTCCAAGACGAGCCAGATTCATCAATTCGTTCAAGCCTTCCCGGAAACGGTAGTGTTCCAAGCTGTCGGCAATCCGAGCCGGATAAGCGCACATCTCGCGCAGGCATTCCTTGTCGGCTTCCGTATAAGCAGTTTCCGATACCGAAGGAACCTTGCCTTCAAAATACTTATGCGTCAGAACCACGGTCCGGTTCACGAAATTGCCGAAAATAGCCAGTAATTCGTTATTGTTTCTCGCTTGGAAATCCCTCCAAGTGAAATCGTTATCCTTTGTTTCCGGAGCATTGGCCGTAAGCACGTAACGCAGTACATCCTGCTTTCCGGGAAAATCTTCCAGGTATTCATGCAACCAGATAGCCCAGTTGCGCGAAGTGGAAATCTTGTCTCCCTCCAGATTCAGGAATTCGTTAGCCGGCACATTGTCAGGCACAAGATACGAGCCTTCGGCTTTCAGCATGCATGGGAAAATGATGCAATGGAAAACAATATTGTCCTTGCCGATGAAATGCACCAATTTGGTCTGGTCGTCTTTCCAATATTTTTCCCAATCCTCTGGCAACAATTCTTTTGTGGCCGAGATATAACCAATCGGGGCATCGAACCATACATAAAGCACCTTTCCTTTGGTATCCGGCAGCGGAAGAGGCACGCCCCAATCCAAGTCGCGGGTCACGGCACGCGGCTGCAAGCCCAAGTCGATCCAGGATTTGCACTGCCCATAGACATTAGGCCGCCAGTCGTCCCGATGCCCTTCCAGAATCCATTTCTTCAGGAAATCCTCGTAGCGGTCCAAAGGCAGATACCAATGCTTGGTTTCTTTCTTGACCGGCGTGCTGCCGCTGATAGTACTCTTAGGGTCAATCAGTTCGTCCGGGCTCAATGCCGAACCGCATTTCTCGCACTGATCCCCGTAAGCGCCTTCGCTATGGCAATGAGGGCAAGTCCCTGTGATGTAGCGGTCGGCCAGGAACTGATGCTGTTCCGTATCGTAATACTGCATCGACGTCTTCTCGATGAAACAGCCTTTGTCGTAAAGTTCCTTGAAAAAAGCCGATGCCGTGGCCTCATGCATCTTGCTGGAAGTCCGCGAATAAATATCGAACGAAATGCCGAATTTCTCAAAAGAGTCCTTGATCAATGTATGATAATGGTCCACAATGGCTTGCGGCGTGGTATGCTGTTTGAGGGCCTTGATGGTGATAGGCACGCCGTGTTCGTCCGAACCGCCAATGAAAATCACATCCTGGCCCCGGCTGCGAAGGTAGCGCACGTAAATGTCGGCCGGCACGTACACACCTGCCAGATGGCCTATATGCACAGGGCCGTTGGCATAAGGAAGCGCCGAAGTGACCGTGTATCGTTTCGGAGTGCTTCCTGACTTGAAAATGGGCGTTGCGTTTTCAACGCCTGCTTGTTGAGAATTCATATCCGTATCTGGTTTCGTCCTTTGTATTTTCCAATAATTTTGCTCGCATCCGCATTAATATGCGATAGTTGAACTATCTTTGCAGATTCATGCTATAGTTCCCGGAGTGCAAAATCCCATGCCGATGCATAGATTTTGCAAAGTTAGAGTAAATAAGGGAAAAGCCCAACCCCTTGATACCAAATAGAGCGAACCGCGTCCAACGGTTCTCGAACCTTCTACAAAAAAGAAAATGAGCAAGAACAAGAAATACATCTCCACATCCCTCCTTTTGGCCTTGATTGGCATCGTCCTGATCAGCCCCATCCCATGGAACCATGCCCACAGCAATGCCAAGGAAGACATCGTTGCCTTCAAAGCCTCCCATAAGGCAAGCGATACCGTTTGCACGCAAATCCGCCTGCTCAGCCAGGAAGATTCCTGCAAGGCGCAGGAAATAGACCAGCTTCTGACCTCCGCCTACAAGAAAGGGCGTTTCAGCGGCCAGTTCCTCTACGCCGAACAGGGCCGCGTCATCTACAAGAACTGCTTCGGTTTTTCCAATATCCGCGCCCGCCGCGACTCCATCAAGCCGACGAGCGCCTTCCAGCTGGCATCGCTTTCCAAGCCTTTCACCGCCGTAGCCGTCATGCAGCTCTACCAGGAAGGCAAGCTCGACATCAACCGGACGGTCAAAACATACCTTCCGGACTTCCCGTTCGAAAAAATCACCGTCAAGGAACTCTTGCAGCATCGGTCCGGCCTCCAGAATTACATCTACGCAGCCGAGAACTTCTGGCCCGACAAAGAGAACCCCTTGCAGAACAGCGACCTTGACAAATTGATGGGTACCTACGCTCAACGGCTGGATTTCAAGCCGGGAAGCCGTTTCCGCTACTGCAATACCAATTACGCCTATCTAGCTCTCCTTGTGGAAAAAATATCCGGGAAAAGCTTCGGGCAATATTTCGAGGAAAACATCGCCCAGCCCCTGCAAATGCAGAACACCTTTGTCTATAACGCACAAGAACCGCAGGATGAAAGGAATATCGTAAGAGGGTACTCCTACTCCCGCCGGACCGGTTTCTATCAACGCCGTCCGGACTACCTTGACGGAGTAGTGGGCGACAAAGGGCTGATGTCGAACGTGGAAGACTTGTTCCGCTTCGACCAGGCGCTCTATAGCAACGCATTCCTGGCCGATACCATCCGCGATCTGATGTTCACGCCGGCCGTACCGCTCAGCGAACGCCATGAAAACGATTACGGCTTGGGATTCCGTATCAAGCAGGAATCGCCCGACCACCAGATTGTCTATCATAACGGCTGGTGGAAAGGATTCCGTTCCTATTTCATCCATGACTACCAACGGGAACGGACGCTGATCTGGCTCGTCAACCGGAGCGATGTGACGATAAACCCGTACATCGAGAAGATTTTCGATATTGCCGTTTCGTTCAGCGATGCCGAATTGGCGCAAGAGACAAACGCCAACCATTCGGAAGACCTGGACGAGGCTTTCGGGTCGTAAATCCAAGAATCTCCGGACAAAGCGATTCCGTCCCTTCAAATCCGGAATCCATGCAAACGATTTTCTTCCATTAATGCCGTAAAATCATGGAGTTTTCCTCAATACCTGCATCGACCAGGCAGATTCATTTCTACAAATACCAAGGAGCCGGCAACGATTTCATCCTGTTGGACAATCGAAACCAGGAATATTCGGCACTGAGCTACCAGCAGATAGCCCTGCTTTGCGACCGTCGCTTCGGCATCGGGGCCGACGGCTTCATGCTCTTGGAAAAACACGAGAACTACCCGTTCTGCATGTCGTTCTTCAATTCGGACGGGATGCCGGGAAGCATGTGCGGGAATGGAGGGCGGTGCATTTGCGCCTTTGCCAAAGACCTTGGCATCGTGGGTGATACGATGTTCAAATTCTGGAGCAGCGATGGGGAACACGAAGGCACGATTCTTTCCAAATTAGGCAACCAGTACTTGGTCCGGCTCAAGATGCGCGATGTGAGCCTCTATGCCAAACAGGAAGGAAACGAAATCTACTTGATAGATTCAGGCTCACCGCATTACATAAGCTTTGTGGAGGATTGCGACAGCATAGACGTGGTGAAGGAAGGCAAAAAGATACGTTTCTCCAAGGATTTCCCGCATGGAGTCAACGTCAATTTCGTGGAACAGCAAGCTTCCGGGCTCAAAGTCAGGACTTATGAACGGGGGGTGGAAGACGAGACTTTTTCCTGCGGGACAGGAGTGACCGCCTCTTCAATGGCTTTCGCGCTCAAAGAGAACTTCGGCACAGGCCATCATACGGTGAACCTCTCTACCAAAGGCGGCAACCTGCAAGTGGACTTTCTGCTGAACCAGGCTCCGGCTTCGGTGCTGAAGAGCCTGCCCGCGGACGAGAATCCGGTGCCTCGGCATTTCAAAATCCAGCATAACATGGTTTTCTCCCAAGTTCATCTGGAAGGCTTGGCCACTTTCGTGTTCGAAGGAGATATCCAAATCAACCTTTAATTGATTCCAAGGTCGATAAATCCCGGAAATCCAGGTTTTTAAAAACTGATTCCCGGTTTTTAAACAGCCCTCCGGCCTATGCAAATTGAAATAAGATGAGAAAAAATACCGATTTGATTTTCAGAGCTATGGAGCCGGGGGACGAATACCTTTTGTTCGAGATGGAGAACCGGCCGGAAGCATTCCGACTGGGAGAGACCCGGATTCCTTACTCTTTGGACTTTCTCCGGCATTTCATTGAAAGCTCGCTGGCCGACAATTTCCTTTCCTCAGGGCAACTCCGGCTGATTGCCTGCCTGCCCCCCGTCCATGAAACGGATTCAAAGCCAAACACGAAGAGCCCTGCGCCCGATAGTGCGCCTTGTCAAAACGAGAGTATTCCCTTTCAAAACGAAATGGGGCGTGCAGAAAGCTTTTTCCCGGCAGGCATCACTTCCTTGGCAGAATCGGCCTCAGAATCCGGAAAAGCCGGGAAAGCGGCCTGCTCCTGGGCCTTCCCTCCGGTAGGCATCCTGGACTTCTACAACTACGAAGCCTTGCACTCGCGAGCCGAAATCGGCATCCTGATCTGCCCGGAATACCGGCATCAAGGCTTGGGACAAAAAATCATCAGCCAGGCATGCAGCTACGCCCAAAACCAATTAAATTTGCACCAGCTTTACGCCCAGGTTCGAACGGACAATCCGGTCAGCCTCAAGCTTTTCGAAGATTGCGGGTTCGCCCGTTGCGACTACCGGAAAGACTGGATCCGGGCCGGAAACCGCTGGATCGATGTGATTGGCCTGCAACGGATCCTGTAGCCAAGAGGGACGTATAGCCAAGGGGGAACGAATGCAAACGGAAAGCGGTCGCCCAGAAAAGGTGGAAGCCCTCCATGCCCTTGCCTTGACCGGCTCACACACCCATGACGGTCAGCCAAAAAATGGAATAAGTTAAACTGCAAGCCGAGCGCAGAGCCAAGCGGCATCCTTGCTTGAGGTATGCCGAGGCGCCGCGTTTATCGGAAGTAAAGCTTAAAATAGAATTAGCATAAAACCCATGAACACAGAAAGGAAAGTCAGAGTCCGCTTCGCTCCCAGCCCTACCGGGCCCTTGCACATAGGCGGCGTGAGGACAGCATTGTTCAACTACCTGTTTGCCAAGCAACACCACGGGGAATTCCTTCTCCGTATCGAAGACACCGATTCGAGCCGTTTCGTGCCGGGAGCCGAGGAATATATCATCGAGGCTTTCCAATGGCTGCATATCCCCTTTGACGAAGGGGTCGGCATCGGCGGTCCCCACGGCCCTTACCGCCAGTCGGAACGCCGCGACATCTACCGCCAGTATGTGAAACAGCTCTTGGATTCGGGCCATGCCTACTACGCTTTCGACACGCCGGAGGAACTGGATGCGATGCGCAAACGTTTGGAAGAGAGCAAGTCGAGCAGTCATCAGTACGATGCCACAACCCGGATGCAGATGAAGAACTCGCTGAGCCTGCCCGAAGCCGAGACCAAAGCCTTATTAGAGGCCGGGACACCCTACGTGGTGCGTATCAAGATCGATCCGGGGCAGACCATCACGGTTCACGACATGATCCGGGGCGAGGTAACGGTGAATTCCGACATTCTGGACGACAAGGTGCTGTACAAGAGCGCCGACGACTTGCCCACTTACCATTTGGCCAACATCGTGGACGACCATCTGATGGAAATCTCGCACGTAATCCGGGGCGAGGAATGGCTGCCGTCCGCGCCGCTGCACGTGCTGCTTTACGAATACTTGGGCTGGAAGGACAGCATGCCGGGCTTCGCGCACCTGCCGTTGCTTCTCAAACCGGATGGAAACGGCAAGCTGAGCAAGCGCGACGGGGATCGTTTGGGATTCCCTGTATTCCCTCTGGCGTGGATCGACCCCAAAACAGGCGAAAAGAGCAGCGGCTATCGCGAAAGCGGTTATTATCCTGAAGCCGTTGTCAATATGTTAGCCTTTTTAGGCTGGAATCCGGGAACGGAACAGGAAATCTTCAGCATGGACGAGCTGATTCAAGCTTTCCAATTGGAAAAGGCCAGCAAGTCGGGAGCCAAGTTCAACTTAGAAAAGGCGCATTGGTTCAATCACCAATATCTTCAAAAACAAAGCGATGCCAGCTTTATAGAAATCCTGAGGAAACGGGCGGGCGAAGCCGGTGTGCGCGGTGGCTTGACTCGCAAGGCGGATTCTTTTTCGGATGCCGAATTGGAAAAGATGGTCGGATTGGTCAAGGAACGCCTCACCTTCCCGCAGGAAATCTGGGATCAGACGTACTTCTTTTTCAATGCGCCGGAAAGCTATGACGAGAAAGTGGTCAAGAAACGCTGGACGGAAGATATGCCCATGATTTTGCGTCAATGGAATGCTGAAGCGGAAAAGACTGATTTTTCGGCTTCTGTATTGGAGGAATTGACCCAGAAGATGATCGGAGAAAACGGTTGGAACGCAGGAAAGGTATTCAACAGCATGCGCCTAGCCTTGGTCGGTGCATCGTTAGGACCGCACATCTTTGATATCATGACGGTTATCGGCAAGGAAGAAACCTTGGCGCGGATTGAACAAGCCTGCCAGAAAGTGGGCGCTTGACAAGGAACGACAGGATTCCGGCCGGTCGTTTACAGTCGCGTATAAAGGCCTGACCAGAAATCCTGGGATGCGACAAGCAAGTTGCCATCGCTTCGACATATCAAAAGGTCGTCTTGACAGGCTAATAATTAATTGACTATTATATTCTTAAAACTATGGACTTGTTTGAAAAGATTCAGGAAACCGCGGCCTACATCCATCAGAAGACCCAAGAATACAATCCGGAAATCGGAATCGTTCTTGGCTCAGGATTAGGCGGTTTAGTGGACGAATTGGAAATAGAAAAGAGCGTTGCCTACAAGGATATCCCGCACTTCCCGGTCTCGACGGTAGCGGGGCATAAAGGGCAGCTTCTGTTCGCCCGGCTGAAAAGCGGGAAAAAAGTGGTGGCCATGCAGGG
>JADIMZ010000036.1 GCA_017694335.1 Candidatus Pullibacteroides excrementavium | reverse complement strand
TTGCTTTCCGATACCTTGTCGGCATCGACCAATGTCAGTTTGCCTAAACCGGCCGCGCAGAGCAGGGGGGCAATCGTGGAACCCAGGCCGCCTGCGCCGACGAGCAGCACATGGCTCCGGCGCAGTTTCTCCTGGGCTTCGATTCCGAATTCCGGCAGCATCAGCTGCCGTGCATAGCGTTCCATGAAGTTCATCTTAGTGCAGGTCGTACACTTTGTCCCAGTCCTTCCAAACCACCTCATACCCTTGATCCTCAATCATCTTCTTCATTTCCACCGGCGAGCGGTTGTCGTTGGTTTCAAACTGGGCTACTTCGGTATTGGGGTGGGCGTATCCGCCGGGATCGGTCTGCGAACCGGCGCTGATGGAAGTGATTCCCAATGAAATCATATGGTTGCGGAAATCCCGGCTTTCGCGGGTAGTCAGCGACATCTCCACATCATCGTCCAACAGCCGGAACGCCCAGATCATTTGGCAGAACTCCTTGTCCGACACCACATGCTGAGGCTGGAAGCCTTCGCCTTCGTGCGGACGCATGCGCGGGAACGCCACGCAGTACTTGGAACGCCAGTAGGTCTTCTGCAAATGGCGTAGGTGCATGGCCATGCAGTAGGCTTCGATACGCCAGTCCTCCAGACCCAGCAACGCCCCCAAGCCGATTTTGTTCACATTGGCCAAGCCTAAGCGGTCCTGGGTGTTCAGCCGCCATTCATAGTTGCGCTTCATGCCGGCAGGATGATAAAAGCGGTACCTTTCCTTGTTGTAGGTCTCCTGATAAACATAGACGGCATGCAGCCCGCTCTTGCGCAGACGTTCGTAATCGGGCGTGTCCATCGGCTGGACTTCGAGCGAAATCTGGGCGAAGTAGGGCGAAATCAGCTGCATGGCATGTTCCAGGTAGTCGATGCCGGCATCCTTGGGCGATTCGCCGGTCAGCAGCAGGATGTGCTCGTATCCCATGTCCTTGAGCACCTTGCATTCTTCCATGATCTGCTCGTCGCTCAGCGTGACCCGGGTGAACTTGTTCTCATGGTTGAAGCCGCAATAGATGCAGTGGTTGGTGCAGGCGTTGCTCAAATAGAGCGGGATATAGAACTGTATCGTCTTGCCGAATTTCTTCTGGGTCGCGGTCCGGCTCAATCCGGCCATCGTCTCCAAGTACGGCCCTTGCAGGGCGGCCGGGCTGACTAAGGCCTTGAAATCTTCCAAATCGATTTCCTCGCCGGGAGTCTGGGCTTTGGCCAAGGCCCTCTCCACATCGCGGGAGGTCTTGGCATAGATGCTCTTGCCCATTTCCTCCCAATTGTAATCTTTCAGTATTTCCGAAAACAACATTTTCTTGATTTTGTCTTAAGAGGACTTTTTTTGAACTTCAAAATTTTGCGTTCTTCTCGAACGGCGTGCCCGTTATCACACGCCGTTAGATATCATACTCGTCCAGACAATGCCCCTTGCTCAAATCCTGGCTGATCCGCATCGCGCAGAAATTCGGGCCGCACATGGTGCAGAACCGGGAACCGTCGGCACTGGCCCCTTCGCGGTCGTGGAAGTATTCCATGGCCCGATCCGGGTCGAGCGCCAAGTTGAACTGGTCTTTCCAGCGGAAGTCGTAACGAGCCTTGCTCATCGCGTTGTCGCGGATTTCCGCCCCCGGATGCTGCTTGGCGATGTCGGCCGCATGCGCGGCGATCTTGTAGGAGATGATGCCCACCCGAACGTCTTCTTTTTCCGGCAGGCCGAGGTGTTCCTTCGGGGTCACGTAGCACAGCATGGCCGTCCCGTACCAGCCGATCATGGCCGCTCCGATCGCCGAGGTGATATGGTCGTAGCCCGGCGCGATGTCGGTGACCAAAGGACCGAGGGTGTAGAACGGGGCTTCCTTGCAGTCCTTGAGCTGCTTGTCCATGTTTTCCTTGATTTTGTGCATCGGCACATGGCCGGGTCCTTCGATGAACACTTGCACATTGTGTTCCCATGCCCGTTCCGCCAATTTCCCAATCGTCTCCAATTCCCCGAACTGGGCCTTGTCGTTGGCATCGTGGATGCTTCCAGGCCGCATCCCGTCGCCCAACGAAAGCCCGGTATCGTACTTGGCCACGATTTCGCAGATTTCATCGAAATGCGTGTAGATGAAGTTCTCCTGCTGGTGATGCTGGCACCATTGGGCCATGATGGAACCGCCCCGGCTCACGATGCCGGTGAGGCGTTTCTTGGCGTAGGGGATGTATTCGAGCAGAACCCCGGCATGGATTGTGAAATAGTCTACCCCTTGCTCGCATTGCTCGATCAGGGTGTCGCGGAAAAGCTCCCAGGTCAGATCCTCGGCCTTGCCGTTCACCTTTTCCAAGGCTTGGTAGATAGGCACGGTTCCCACCGGCACCGGGCAGTTGCGGATAATCCATTCGCGGGTCTCGTGGATGTTGGCGCCTGTGGAGAGGTCCATCAAGGTGTCCCCGCCCCAGCGGCAGCTCCAGACGGCTTTTTCCACTTCTTCCTCGATGCTGGAGGAGGTGGCCGAGTTCCCGATATTGGTGTTGATTTTGGTCAGGAAGTTGCGCCCGATAATCATCGGCTCGCATTCCACATGGTTGATGTTGGCCGGAATCACGGCGCGTCCGGCGGCAATCTCGCTGCGGACGAATTCGGGTGTGATATGGGTCTTGATGCCGGCCGCTTCCGCGTTCTGGTTCTCACGGATGGCCACGTATTCCATCTCTTCGGTGATGATGCCCTGCTTGGCGTAGTACATCTGGCTCAGCTGATGCCCATCCTTGGCCCGCCAAGGCTTGCGGATATGCTCGAAACGCAAGTGGTCCAGGCTCTTGTCGTTGAGACGCTGGTTTCCGTATTCGGAGGTCATGCGCGGCAGCTCCTCGGCATCGCCCCGGCGTTTGATCCAGGAGGAACGGATGTCCTTGAGACCCTTGTGGAGGTCGATTTCCTCTTTCGGGTCGGTATAGACCCCGCTGGTGTCATAGACATAGACCGGGTCGTTGGGCGTATGCACCCGTTTGCCGTCCACGATTTTAACGGTATCGACCAGGTTGATCTTGCGCATGGGCACTTGGATAGGGAAAATCTTTCCGGGCATGTATACTTTCTCCGAACCGGGGAAGGGTCTGCGGGAGATGATTTTTTCTTCGGGCCGGCTGTCGGCTTTTTTCTTTGTGTCTGACATGGCTTTTTGTTTTTCGCGGGACGGGCTGGCGTTGCGTTTGCCATTCCCGTTTCCCGTGTTTTTGATTTGATTTTTGTTCGAACCAAAAGGAGTAAATTCTTTTGGACGCTCTCGTTCGGGGCGAGTTCGATTTCTATGTTTGTGCGCTTATCTTGCGTTTATCCTAAAAACGAAGTCAGCGGGCTGCTGGCCTGGGCCACGAAGGTAGGCTGGGCCGGTTCGGCTTCGAAAGCCATCCGTCCCGCTTCCACAGCTAATTTGAAGGCTTGGGCCATCTGTACCGGGTTGCCTGCGATGGCGGTCGCCGTGTTGAGCATGATCGCATCCGCGCCCATTTCCATCGCTTGCGCGGCATGGGAGGGGAGCCCGATGCCGGCATCGATGATGACCGGCACGTTGCTCTGGCGGATGATGATTTCGAGCATGTCCTTGTTCAGGATGCCCCGGTTGCTGCCGATGGGCGCGGCCAATGGCATTACTGTAGCGACGCCGGCTTCTTCCAGCAGCTTGCAGAGCACCGGGTCGGCTTGCACGTAAGGCAGCACCACGAAGCCTTGTTTTACTAATTCCTTGGCGGCTTTGAGGGTCTCTACCGGATCGGGCAGCAAGTATTTCGGGTCGGGATGGATCTCTAATTTGACCCAGTTGGTGCCGAGGGCTTCCTTGGCTAATTGGGCGGCCAGGATGGCTTCTTCGGCCGTGCGGGCGCCCGAGGTGTTGGGCAGGAAGGTGACGTTGCAGTTGCGGATATGGACCATCATGTCGTCCTGGGCATCTCCGGTGTCGATACGTTTGAGGGCGGCGGTGACCATTTCGGCCCCGGAGGCTTTGATGGCATCTTCCATCAGCTGGTTGGAGCTGTATTTGCCGGTCCCCATGATGAGCCGGGAGTTGAATTCCTTCCCGGCGATGACTAATTTCTTCATATTGGAATGTCTTTTGTTTTCTTTCGGCTGTCAGCGGCTTGGGCAGTTTTCTTGGCGGCTTTTTATTTCTTCGCCTGCTTTTGCTTTTCGCTGCTTTTACGCTGTGTTCTTATTGTAAGCAAAGGCTTTGGTCGAAGGTGTTTGTCTCCCGATTCCGTGCCTTTCCTGCAAGTCGTTTTATCAAGCCGGTTTTTCGGTCTTAACATAGTACTTGCTGCGTGAATTCCTTGGTTTTGGCTTGCGGGTCTTCAGCCTGGAGTATCGCCGAGCTGATCGCGATACCATGCACCCCGCAATTCATCAAGGCTTTGCAATCTTGCGGCTGCAGCCCGCCTATGGCATAGACCGGCAAATCCAGCTGGTTCTGCCTTGCCTTTTCCATCAGGGAACAGTAGCCTTCGATGCCCAGAACCGGGCTTAGGTTCTCCTTGGTGGTCGTGAAGCGGTACGGGCCGAGGCCGATGTAGTCCCCGCCTTCGGCCTTGATTTTGAGCATGTCTTCCCAGGTGTTGGCCGTGCCTCCGATCAGGTAGTCCGGGCCGAGGATTTTCCGGGCTTCCGCAATCGGCATGTCGGTCTTGCCTAAATGCACCCCGTCGGCTTTGAGGCTTCTGGCAAGTTCCACATGGTCGTCGATGACGAACAGGGCTTTGTACGAGCGGCAGAGTTCCTGCACCCGTATCGCTTCCGGCCGGGCTTCCTCCAGGCTGGCGTGCTTGAGCCGGAACTGGATCCAGCGGATGCCGCAGGAGAGGGCGAGCAGGGCCGATTCGGCCGTCGTGTACCGGCTGTCGGAATGGGTGATGAACTGAATCTTAGGCAGCTTGCTGCTTATCAGGTTCATTGTTTTTATTTTTTTGCTTGCGGTTTGACACTTTGGGGCTTTATGCTGCCGAAGCCGGGACTTGCTTATAGCCATTGGCTGCGGTGTGGCTAAATTTCGCGCAGGGTGTCAAGCCTTGCGGTATTCGCTCGGTTCATGTAAGGGGAAAGGAAAGAGTGGAAAATCGGAAACCTCCCTTCGGCGGCATTACCCGCATCAGGTTCAATGGGTCTGATCTCAGCCTTTCGGCACCCCTGGTTATTTGATAAGGCTTGCTTTGCAGCGGCTTTCCGGTATCGGCGGTTCTTGGCATCGGTCGCTCTCATCCATAAGGAAGCCGCAAAGCGCTGCAAAGATAAAATTTTTTGGGAATTTCGGGGGGAATGGAAAAGTTGCACTTCTATTTTGAATCTACGAACCGGCGGTAAACTGCTGCATAAATAAAGTTTTTGGGGGAATTTTCTTACTTTTGCAAGAAACGTTTATTGCATAGGATAGAGGCCTATTGCTCGGAAAATAGGCGGCTGTTGCAATACCGTTTCAAACACCATTTTGTTGGATGCTTTCGGAAAGAGATAAAAAGAGGAGGAAGTCATGGAGACAATAAAAGTTCCATTAAATAAGCATATTGTAGATGATGCTCAAATATATGCGCGTCAGAAAGGGCTGAAATTGTCTGAATTGATAGAGTCTTATCTGCAACGTTTGGTGGGAAATAGCAAGAAGGCGAAGGAAGAAGAGATTCCGGATATAGTATTAAGCCTTTTAGGAGCGGGAATGCCTGTGGAAGAAGAGGACTTGAATGCTCGGGATGCGTATCATGAATATTTGAAAGAAAAATACAAATGAAAAAGGTTTTCTTGGACACGAATGTTGTAGTTGATTTGTTGGATAAAAGGGAGCCTTTTTGCGAAGACGCGGTTCAGTTGTTTACTTTGGCTTACAAGAAAAAGGTCGAATTGTTTATTTCTGCATTAACTTATTCGACAGCCGCTTACTTGCTTCGTAAACATGGAATAGAAGAAGTCCGGCTGTTATTGGGCAATTTGCGTCGATTATCGGAGGTTGCAAAAATCGGGGAATCTGAAGTGGATGATGCGTTGTCATCTGCTTTTGAGGATTTTGAAGATGCTTTGCAGTATTATTCAGCGGTTAGCAAAAAGGTTGATGTGATTGTTACAAGGAATCAAAAGGACTTTGCCAATTCTAAGATACCTGTTCTTTCTCCTAATGAATTCTTGCAGTCTTTTTCACTCGTTAGTTGAAAGGACAAGAAAGGTTCGTTCTATTTCTTCTTCCAATTCTTTTAAACACTTGCCTTGGATGTAATTCTTCCAGAGCGACCCCAAGAGGGCGGCCCCGCCGAAGCCGTAGTTTTGGAGCAAAGGCAACTTGTCGGCTTCCACCCCGCCCAAGGCGAAGACCTGGCGGTCGATGATGCCTTTTCCCCGGGCTTCAATCAATTCTTCTTCAGAAAAGTGATGGGTGTAGCCTTGCTTGGAAATGCTGTCGAAGATAGGGCTGAGGAAAAGGTAGTCACAATGGCTTTTGTGTTCGATGACTTCTTCCAAGCTATGGCATGACAGGCTGTGTGGCGGTAGAATCTGGCTTGGAACGGCGGATTTGTTCGCGGAATCTTGGGCATTGGCCGGCGTTCCCGTGACCTTGTCTTGCCATGAGGCTGTTTCGGCATCTTTTTCTATTTGCAGGAAGTCTTGCCGGTTGCGCTGGTTCAAGTGGTAGCCCTGCAAGCCATATTCCTTTACCAATTCCAAATGGTCGTGGAGCCGGATTTTGGCGCGGCAGGCGGGACTGAGCTGTTGCAGCAGTTGTTCGGTCCGCTCTTTGTTCCAGCCCGGCTTGCGGAGATGGATAGCCCGGAACGGGTAGCCTGCCATCCGTTCCAAGGCCTCGGCTTCGGAAGGCACTTCTTCCGGCCAGGTGAGGGCTACCAAGGCGAAATCCCGGATTTTGGATTTTATCTGGGTGGGGGGCATCGATTGCTTTGTTTGCACTTATATTTATATTAACGTATAGGTCTGTTACTGTTTTCAATCAATTTCCATAAGCAAAATTAGGCAAAATCGCTTTGCATCGATAAAAGGATTATGACGATTTGCCTTTCGGGTCGTGTTTGGAGATAAGCAAAACAGTTTTTAACTTTGTAAGTTGGTATGTTGCCTGCAAGGTTTCGGGTATGAAACTGTTTCAGGCAGCAGGGCCGCGCCCTTATGGATGGAACTCTGTAAAAGCAAAGAGGAGAAAAGGCTGTGGGCAGCGGCCGCTTTGTTAATCAAAAAAAATTCAAGACGATATGTTTGAAAGTCTATCCGACAAACTCGACAGGGCCTTCAAGGTGCTCAAAGG
>JADIMZ010000035.1 GCA_017694335.1 Candidatus Pullibacteroides excrementavium | reverse complement strand
CCCTGAAATCAAAGGAGACGAAGCTGTCGTATTTGCCGAAAACTTTACGGATCAAGGAGGGGCTTTGGTTTATTGCGAAGATGCTGATGCGGCGGTCCGTTCTTTGCAGGAATTGGTTTCGGAAAATGGGTGGGATGATCAGATTTATTGCGCAGATGAAGAGGTTCGGCCCTTGCTGGAAATCGCATCGGTGAGATTTGCCGGTAAACCGCTCGATGCTGTGCTGAAGAAAGTGGGAATCTGTTCTTGCCGTGCGTTGGTTGCTGGGGAAGGAAGTGTGATTTTTGATAGCGGTTCCGGAGGACGGCGGGTTTTGGCACATGCGGAAACCATGGTGTTTGTTGCAACGACCCAGCAAGTCATGCCCGATCTTCATGCGGCTATGCGCCAGGTTGTCCGGAATCGTTCGGGTTCTTCGCTTTTCGTTTGGACTGGCCTGTCCCGATTTTTGGATATAGATGAAGGGCTTATGCCGGGACTGGGACCGAAAGCGATTTATTTGCTATTGATTGATAATTGTTAGGACGGAATGCGTATGCTATCGTTGATAAAAAGAAGCTTGACAGGTGGATTGGTTGTTGCATTGACCATAGGGGCCATATATGCGCTTGAAGGTATATGTGTGCCCATTCTTTTTTGGGTGGTGATGAATATGGGGTTGTACGAGTGGCAAGGACTTTGTAATAAAATGGGATACCGGATTCCTTGTTTTTGGCTTTTCTTGTTGGGGAATTCGCTGTACTTGTCAATCGCTGGTTTTTATTTTGAGGGTCTTGCTTCCGCGCTTGATGTGGTATGGCCGTTCGGTTTTGCTTGGCTTGGCGTGTTTTCCATGGCCGCTATGTTCGTCTTTTCTGTTTTCATGCCAGAAAAAGGCAGGTGGACTAATCTCTGGCTGCGAATGGGGATGATTGTGGCCGGTGTCATGTATATTGCTTTGCCGCTGGCCTTGCTGACTTGGGGGGCTTCGCCTGCCCGAGGTGGTGCACCGGATATGTTGATGGGTTTTTTTGTCCTGATATGGTCTTCTGATGTATTCGCTTATCTGTTCGGATCGTTATTGGGAAAACATAAATTATGTGAAAGATTGTCTCCATCCAAGACTTGGGAAGGAGCGGCGGGCGGGTTCATGATGGCCTTGGTCGCAGGTCTGTTATGGGGGATTTTTGTATTGGAAGGAATTATTCCGTTGGGGAAATGGATGGGGATTTCCGTGTTTGTGATATTTTGCGGCATGCTGGGCGATTTGGTGGAATCCAAGCTTAAGAGGGAGGCGGGCGTCAAAGATTCCGGTTCGATTCTGCCCGGGCATGGAGGCATTCTGGACCGTTTTGACAGTGTGTTGATTGCTGCCCCTGTTATGGTGGCTTTTTTGCATTTGGTTAGTTTGTTTTAAAGATATTTTCGAGTGTTTGGATATTCTATACATAAAGAAGGCGGTGCCAGCATCGCGTGGGTCAGCCTGCTTCTGATTTTGGTTTGTTTGCTGGTGTTTTTATCCCAATCCGGTTCATGGCTCCTTTGGCTTCTGTTAGGACTTTGCTTTTGCCTTTGGCTTCTGGTGGTCTCTTTTTTCCGGATTCCCCAAAGGACGTATTTGGAAGCGGGCGATTCTTCGATAATGGCACCTGCGGATGGAAGGGTTGTCGATATTACGGAGATGGAAGAGCCTGAATATTTCAAGACGGTTTGCACGAGAATATCCGTGTTCATGTCCGCTTCCAATGTGCATGTAAACCGGTATCCGGTTTCAGGCAAAGTGGTCTACAGCTGTTATCATCCGGGAAAGTTCCTGGTTGCTTGGCATGAGAAATCATCGGTGACCAATGAGCACAATACGGTTGTTATCCGGACGGTTGACGGAACGGATGTGCTGGTCCGTCAGATTGCAGGCGCTGTGGCGAGGCGGATAGTATCTTATGCCGAGCCGGAAGCGGAAGTGAAGGCCTTGGACGAATTGGGTTTTATCAAATTCGGATCAAGGGTGGATGTCTTTTTCCCTGTAGGTACGCGGGTTTGCGTTCGGGAAGGACAAAAAGTCAGAGGCGGGTTGGATGTGCTTGCTGAAATTTCTATTTGATTTATTTATTTTAATCCGAGGGACTTATCTGTTTTGTTTTCGATAAAATCGATTTGAGGCGTATATTCTATAAAAACGCCTTATGATATCGAAAACTTATGGAGGGGCACTGCAGGGAATCGATGCGGTGACTATCTGCGTGGAGACAAGTATTGAACCCGGGGTCAATTTCATGCTGGTTGGATTACCGGACAGTGCGGTCAAGGAAAGTCATTATAGGATAGCTACCGCGATAGCTCATTGCGGGTATAAGGTACCGGTGCGCCGTATTGTGATTAATATGGCACCTGCCGATTTGCGCAAAGAAGGATCTGCTTATGATTTGACGTTGGCAATGGGGATACTATCGGCTTCGGGACAACTAGGAGATGATGCCGAACCGAGATTGGGACAGTATATGATGATGGGCGAATTGTCTTTGGATGGACGTTTGCAACCTATCAAGGGGGTATTGTCCTTGGCTTTGGAAGCGAAGAAGCAAGGTTTTTCCGGATTTATTCTGCCGGAACAAAATGCGGCGGAAGCGGCATTGGTGGAAGGTTTGCGTGTGTATGGCGTAAAGTGTCTGGTGCAGGTTGTCGAGTTTTTCAGAGGGAGAGGCGTATTGCAGGAATATGAGTCCGGCGTATCAGCGCAGCCTGTTTGCCAGTCTTTGGACGAGCCTGATTTTGCAGAAGTGCAAGGACAGTATTTTTGCAAGCGGGCTTTGGAGATTACAGCCGCGGGAGGTCATAATATCCTTCTTGTGGGTCCTCCAGGGGCGGGAAAGACGATGTTGGCTAGACGTTTGGCCGGCATTTTGCCTCCATTGACCCAAGAAGAGGCCTTGGAGACGACAAAGATTTATTCCGTGGCAGGGAAACTGGTATCTAACCAGAGGCTGGTTTCCAATAGGCCATTCCGGGATCCTCATCATACAATTAGTTATGCGGCTTTGGTGGGAGGTGGAAGTTTCCCGCAACCCGGGGAAATATCGCTGGCTCATAACGGCGTGCTTTTTCTGGACGAGCTGCCGGAGTTCAGCCGGGCAACATTGGAAGTGCTGAGGCAACCTATCGAAGATAGGAAAATAAGCATCTGCCGAGCCAAGATGCGAGTGGATTATCCTGCAGGTTTTATGTTGGTGGCTTCTATGAATCCATGTCCTTGCGGTTACTATAATTCGCCAGACAAGGCCTGCACCTGCAGGCCTGCATCTATATCCCGTTACTTGGGGAAGATTTCGGGGCCTTTATTGGATAGAATGGATTTGCACGTCCAGGTCCTGCCCGTTCCTTTTAAAGAATTGGCTTCCGATGAAAAGGCCGAGAGCAGCCAGCAAATTCGGGAAAGGGTGGTTTTGGCAAGGCAGAGGCAGTTGGAACGATTTTCCGGAACGTCATTGTCCTGCAATGCCAGGATGCAGGCTCGGCATATACATCAATATTGTCGTTTGGATAAGGATTCGGAGGCTTTGCTGGCTGCGGCCATGCAGCAATACGGGTTCTCTGCCAGGACATATCATCGTATTTTGAAAGTGGCTAGGACAATAGCTGATTTGGAAGGGGCTATTGAAATAAAATCGTACCATGTGGCGGAGGCCATACAGTACCGTTGCGTGGATAAGGCCAACTGGGGACAGGGATGAAATGTACTTCGGTGTTAATATGATATTGATAATCTGTAGTGTGTGAATCTGTGCATGGGTATTGTCCCGATAGAAGCCTTTTTGATGTATTTTTGCATGCAGGGCTGAGGCGGAGGCATATCTGAACTAGAGATGAATCACAAAGATAGAAGCATGGAAGATTTTGTGGTTTCGGCCAGAAAGTACAGGCCGGATACATTCGATACCGTCGTGGGTCAGGAATCCATAACGACAACATTGAAGAACGCGATTCGGAACGGGCATTTGGCACAGTCCTTTCTGTTTTGCGGGCCGCGGGGAGTGGGAAAGACGACATGTGCCCGTATTTTGGCTCGTACCATCAACTGCACTCATTTAGGTCCGGACATGGAACCTTGCGGCCAATGCGAGTCCTGCAGGGGCTTTTTGAATAATGCCTCGCAGAACATATATGAATTGGATGCAGCTTCGAATCGGAGCGTGGAAGCCATGAGGAGTTTGATTGAACATGTACGGATTCCTCCTCAGGTAGGGAAATACAAGGTCTACATCATAGACGAAGTCCATATGTTGACCACAGAAGCCTTTAATACATTCCTGAAGACATTGGAAGAACCTCCGGCTTATGCCAAGTTCATTTTGGCTACTACCGAGAAGAACAAGATCATTCCTACGATTTTGAGCCGATGCCAGATATTCGATTTCAAGCGGATCAGTGTGGAAGATATTACGGCGCATTTGAAACGTATTTGCGAGAAAGAAGGAATTTCGAATGAAGAAGAGGGCTTGCGGGTTATCGCGCAGAAAGCAGATGGCGGGTTACGGGATGCTCTTTCAATGTTCGACCAGATTGTAAGCTTTTCCGGCAACAGCATAACCTACAAGCAGGTCGTATCCATGCTTAATATCCTCGATTATGAAACCTATTTCCAGATGACGGATTTCTTTTTTGAAGGGAATGTGCCTGGTTGCTTGAACCTTTTCAATCAGGTTTTGGATAATGGTTTTGATGGTCAAGTGTTCGTGGAAGGCTTGAGTTCCCATTTCCGTTCGTTGCTTTTGATGCAAGACCAACAGACGATTCCGTTGATGGAGGTTTCAGTTCATTTGCAGGAACGTTATGCCGGACAGTCTCTTAAGACCTCGATAGCGCCGCTGTTGCAGGCATTGGAATTGTGCAATGGCTGCGACCAGCAGTACCGGAATAGCAACCATAAAAGGTTATTGGTTGAAATATTGCTGTTGCAATTGGTCAGGTTGTTTGCTCCAGCGACGTTGCGGGGAGGGGAGGCTCAGCCTTCATTGCCGGGGGAGTCCGTAAGGCAGGTTGAACCGGGCCCGCAAATTCAGTCCGGGACAGTGCGACCTGCAGAGAATCAAGACTTATCGAGGGGATCCGAGAATACCGTGCCGATGACTCCTGCAGGCAAAGAAAACGCTTCCCCGGTGATGCGGAATCCGTTGAGCGGCAGTTCTCCCTTGCCATTGGAAGAGAAGCAAACGGGGAAACAGCTTGAACAGACGGTGCCATCGATAATAATTCCCCGGACAAGTGTGCAGAGTAAGACCTCCCTTCGTGCATTTGATGTCAAGAGGCAGGAATCCCAGCTGCAGGACCAAGCGGTTGACCGGCAGGAAGAGGCTGATTTTGATCAAGAGGGATTGATGAAGGTTTGGAATTCGTATTTGGCTAAACAGCAGAACGAACAACCAAGTGTTTATAGCGTTTTGCTCAAGGCCAATCCCGAACTGAAAGAAAACTATGCCGTCAGGCTGACTGTGCCGAATCGTTTTGTGAGCGAGGATTTACTGTCCGGGTCAAAGGAGAAGGACTTGCTGGATTATTTGCGGGCCGGCTTGAAGAACACGTCGATCCATTTTATCATACAGGTGGATGAGAATATGGAACCCTCCCGGGCTATCTATACCCCGTTGGAGAAGTTCCAGGAAATGCAAAAGAATAATCCGGAAATAGCCAACTTCAGGAAAGATTTGGATTTGGATTTGGAATTGTGAGAGGGTGGTTACGTGTATTTCTGAAGCTTTTAGAAACTGTTTATCTTAAAATCGGTTCGGTTGGAAAGAGATCGGCCTAATGTTATTTCGTCCGTATATTCCAAGTCGTCCCCAATGGCGATGCCTTTGGCAATCGCGGTGAGCCTGATTCCTGTCGGTTTGATTTGCTTGGCAATGTAAAAGGCCGTAGTATCGCCTTCAGGGGTGGCTGGCAAAGCTAGAATCACCTCTTGGGGAGGCTCGTTAGAGACTCTTTCCACCAAGTGGTTGATTGTAAGCTGGGATGGGCCGATGCCGGCTATCGGATTGATAAGTCCACCCAGCACATGGTATACGCCTTGGAAGATACCGGTATTTTCGATGGCCATCACATCCCGGATGTCGCTGACGACACAGATTAGACTGCGGTCTCGGTGCGGCGAGGCACAGATAGGGCAGAGCTCCGTATCGGACAAGTTGTGGCAGCAGCGGCAGTAATGGATGTTTTTTCTGAAGTCAATCAAAGTATTGCCGAAATTCTCCACCATTTCCTCTTTTTGCGTCAAGAGGAATAATGCCAGGCGCAAGGCTGTTTTCCGGCCGATGCCCGGCAAACGGTGCAGTTCTTCTACGGCTTTGTCCAAAAGTTGGATGGGAAGCGTGTTTTCCATGAATTTGCAGAACGTATGAACCGTGCCAAGGGCTATTGAAGGCTTTTGACCGTCGATCCAAGAATCGTGATAGTGCCGCTTTGCACCTTTTTCTTCCCGTACATATTCTTATAGGTTACCATATAGAAATAAGGTCCGTCGGGCAAAGGCCTGGAACCGTTTTTATAGCATCCGTTCCAGCTGAAATCTTCCGCTCTTTTGACTTTTTCTTTCAGGACAACTTGTCCCCAGCGGGTTACAATCTCGATTTCCACGTCTTCGCAGTATTTGAGTTCCTGGAAGGTCAGGTCGTCGTTGAGCCCGTCTCCGTTGGGGGTGATGACATCGGGGATTTGCAAATTGGGCTTGCATTCTTCCGGATCGTCCTGCACGTTGATATTCATAGCGTTGATGCATCCCATGCTGTCGATGAGCACTATGCTGTAAGTTCCCTCTTCCTCAATGATATAAACTGGATTAGGGTCGAACAAGGTGTCTGTCGGCAAGATTTCTTCCGGAAATTCGCTGTCTCTCCACTGGTATTGCGTGGAAACGTAGGGGACGGTAGCGTCCAGTTCCAGCTCCAAATCCGGGCAGATAGTGGTGTCGGCACGGAGTATGGCAGGCATGTTGGTCAAAGCGGTATCGACCCAGACAAGGACGATGGAGTCTGTGGCCGGGATAAAACCGCAGCTGTTCAGGCTGTCTTTGATCCGCATCGTTACCGTATGGGTGGCACCGATATTGCTTTCCAGGTCGGCTTCCGTGGAACCATCGCTCCACTCGGTTTCATAAAAAGGTTCGTAAACCAAGGCATAGTCGGGTGAAACCAGGACGGGTTCGTCCCGGCATATTAAAGCGGAATCCATCTCTATTTCGACCATGGGTCGGATCAAGGCATAGACCTGCATGGTGTCGAAAGAAGCGGTTGCAGAATCCTGGTGCTGGTATCGTAGCAGGTATGTAGAGGGTCTCCGGGCATCCACGCCGCCGCCCATGCCGTCCGTCCCGGCTTGCCCTTGGATGAGGAAGCGGTTCGTGTCCTGGCCGTAAGGCAAAGGAAGGCTATCGATAGACAGCCAAGAGCAATGGTATTCAGCCGGAATTTCGAAGAGCAGGTAAGAGTTGGCGCATAGGGTCGTATCTTCAGGGAGGAAATGGTTGCCTGCATCCTCTTTGGCATGGGCCTGTGCTTGCACGGCGGATGCTGATGCGGCCAGCAGAATCATAAAGAGGGATAGAGCCTTGCTCCAGATTGTTTTTTTCATTGTCGCTACCATATTATATATGTATGCCTTGGTTCCTGAACTGCCTTTTGCTTCAGCCTTTTGTTTCCCGGGCGTGTATTTCTGGCAGAAAAGCGGGCGTGAAGCCCTCCCGGCAATATTTTGCCGGTCTGTTTCAAAACGACAAAGATAGTGCATATTTTGATAATAGGCTTTTAGGTATGGGCCGTGTGTTGTTTTGTGTTTCAGGATGGATTGGCAAGGCCATGTCCCGTTCGGATTTCGGGAATCCTTGGTCTGCTGGCCGCTTGTAAATGTGATGCAAACCCCCTATCTTCGCGGCCGTTTCATTGAAGGTGGGCGTTTTGTTGTTTTGTATTTTATTAATAATCAAATATTTTTATACGTTATGAGTTCTGTTAAGGTCCTGACGGTGAACCCGGGTTCAACCTCTACCAAGATTGCCGTTTTTGTAGATGAGCAAAACATTTTCCAAAAGAACATCAAGCACAGCGTGGAAGAATTGGCTCCGTTTGCTAAAATCGCGGATCAATTTGAATTCCGCCGTGATATGATTCTTGGAGTTTTGCGAGACGAAGCCAAGATGGATATCAAGGACTTTGACTATATCGTGGGGCGTGGCGGATTGATCAAGCCGGTAGCATCTGGAATCTATGAAGTGAACGATGCCTTGAAGCATGACCTGCAAATCGGGGTGCAAGGCGAACATGCCAGCAATCTCGGCGGCTTGATTGCTTCTGATCTGGCTCGTCTGAACGGCCATGCCAAGGCTTACATCGCTGATCCGGTGGTTGTGGACGAACTGGACGATGTGGCCCGTATCACCGGCCATCCGGCATTTGAACGGGTTTCCATCTTCCATGCATTGAACCAGAAGGCCATCGCTCGTACCTATGCCAAAGAACATGGCAAGAAATACGAAGAACTGAACCTGATTGTGGTGCACTTGGGCGGCGGCATTAGCGTAGGTGCCCATCGTCAGGGCCGTATCGTGGATGTGGATAACTGCCTGGACGGCAACGGCCCGTTCAGCCCGGAACGCAGCGGAAGCCTGCCTTCAGGTGCTTTGGTCGATGCCTGCTTCAGCGGCAAGTACACCAAGGCCCAGCTCAAGAAGATGGTTTGCGGCCAAGGCGGTTATGTGGCCTATTTGGGGACCAACGATGCTTACGAAGTGGAACTGCGCGTGAAGGCCGGCGACAAGAAAGCGGCTTTGATTGAACAGGCCATGATTTACCAGGTTTCCAAGGAAGTGGGCGCTCAGGCTACCGTGCTCAAAGGCAAGGTGGACGCTATCCTGATTACCGGGGGGATCGCCCGTGGCAAAGCTTTTGTGGAAGACATCAAGGAAAGGGTTTCGTTCATCGCTCCGGTATTCGTTTATCCGGGCGAAGATGAAATGAAGGCTTTGGCGATGAATGCCTATATGTTGCATAACGGCGAAATCGAAGCCAAAGTTTACGCATAGTTTTTCGGGCGGACTCCAAGAAAGAGAGTGTGCAGGCCAGTCCGGGTTTGTGCATGAATGGATTGGATGAAGCACTAAGACCGGATACCGGCTCTGTTTGTAGGGCTCGGTATCCGGTTTTTTGGTACATTTGCAAATTCGGCCCGGCCTTTGGTTTGCATCGTGGTGCAGAAGACGTTTGCAGGGATTGATTCAGTGTGGCTGGAGGCCAAGGGGCTTGGTCAGGATGCGTGGGTGCGGTATTTGCGAAAAGGCTTCGGCCTTGCGCGGGGGGCTTCGGTTCATCCTTTATATATAAATATGTATTGAAAAAAATTTGAAACAATGATAGCAGAACAATTATTCAAACCTAAATCGATTGTTGTTGTTGGTGCGTCCAACGATATCACCAAGCCTGGTGGAAAAGTAGTGAAACATATTGTGGATGGCAAGTTCCAAGGCCCCGTTTACACGGTGAACCCGAAGGAAGACACGATTCAAGGCCTTCCGTGTTACCGGAACGTGCATGAATTGCCGCAAGTGGATTTGGCTGTGATTGCCGTGGCTGCCAAGTATGCGCCGGAAGCGGTGGAAGTCTTGACGCAGGAAAAGGGAACGAGGGCCGTCATTGTGATTTCGGCAGGTTTCGGGGAAGAAGGACCGGAAGGAAAGGCATTGGAAAAGAGACTTTTGGATGCATGCAATGCAGTAGGTGCGGCTTTGATCGGGCCTAACTGCACCGGAGTCTTGACGCCTTGGCATCACAGTATTTTTTCCGGGCCTATGCCGGAACTGGATCCGCATGGTTGCGACTTCATTACCGGCAGCGGGGCGACAGGCGTGTTCATTCTGGAAGCGGCCATTCCGGCGGGTTTGCGTTTTGCCAGTGTGTTCGCGGTGGGCAATTCGGCTCAGCTTGGGGTGGAAGAGATCTTGGAACATATGGACGAGACCTTCGACCCTGTCAATAGTTCGAGGGTCAAGCTGTTGTATATCGAAAATATCCATAATCCCCAGAAGCTGCTCAAGCATGCCCAGTCTTTGATCAAGAAAGGTTGCCGTATTGCGGCGGTCAAGGCGGGTTCATCGGAAGCGGGATCCCGTGCGGCCTCTTCGCATACGGGGGCTCTGGCTTCGTCGGACGTGGCAGTCGATGCCTTGTTCCGCAAGGCGGGTATCGTGCGTTGCTACGGACGTCAAGATCTGTTGACAGTGGCCTCGATTTTCCAGAGTCAGGAGCTGAAGGGCAAGAATATCGCGATTATCACTCATGCCGGCGGGCCTGCCGTTATGTTGACGGATGCTTTGTCGAAAGCCGGTTTGAATGTGCCTAAGATCGATCCGGTCAAGGCGGCTCCCTTGAAAGAGCAGTTGTACAATGGTTCGTCGGTAGCCAACCCGATTGACTTCTTGGCTACGGGAACGGCCGAGCAGCTGGGCAAGATCATCGATGCCTGCAACAACGATTTCGACGAGATAGACGCGATGGTGGTTATCTTCGGAACGCCGGGTCTGGTACGTATCTTCGATGTATATCGTCTGCTGGACGAAAAGATGAAGACGACCAAGAAACCTATTTATCCGGTATTGCCTGCGGTGGTCACGGCTCGCGAGGAATTGGAGGAGTTTTTAAGCAAGAACCATGTGAACTTCCCGGACGAAGTGGTATTCGGTTCGGCTTTGGGACGTGTGGCTCATACGCCGAGGCCTGATACCGATGAGGTGAGTCTGGAAGGGGTGGATCAGGCGGCTATCCGCAAGGTGATAGAAAGCAATCCGGATGGTTATCTGGCTCCGGACCAGATTCAGATTTTGCTCGATTCCTGCGGTGTGCCTCGTGCCGGGGAAGCGGTGGTGAAGACGGCCGATGATGCGGCGGAAGCTGCCAAGAAGCTTGGTTATCCATTGGTTATGAAGGTGGTTGGTCCTGTACACAAATCGGATGTAGGCGGGGTTATGCTGAATGTGAAGGATGAGGCTACTGTCCGCGCCGAGTTTGACCGCATGATTAAAATCAAGGATACGACGGCTATCCTGATGCAGCCGATGCTTTCGGGTACGGAAATTTTTGCCGGGGTGAAGTACGAACCCAAGTTCGGACACATGATTCTGTGCGGTCTGGGTGGTATTTTCATCGAGGTGCTGAAGGATGTGCAGACAGGTTTGGCTCCTGTAACAGCCAAGGCGGCCAAGGGTATGATCGAGCGCCTGAAGGGCTATAAGATTCTGCAAGGGGTCCGTGGGCAGGAAGGTGTCAACATAGAGGCTTTTGCCCATGTGGTGGAATGTCTGTCCAAATTGGTAGCTGTAGCCCCTGAGATTCAGGAAATGGATATCAATCCTCTGTTGGGCAACGCCAAGCAGGTAGTGGCGGTGGATGCCCGTATCCGGATTGCGAAATAAGGCTGTACGGCTTGGCGATTGTGAGGCGCGGGAGGCATTTGAGTCTTCTGCGCCTTTTTTTTTGATAGGAGAAGGCGGTAGAGATAGAGGTGTCGGTGCCGATTTTCGGGGAAAATTCGAACCATTTCCCATGAGGCGAGACCAGGGGAGGTGCTTATCGGAGGTGCGTTTTGGAGTCCGGAGCCGCGTTCCGTGGATGGGCGATGAAAATTCCGGTGGTTTTAGGATTCTGACAGTCAGCGGATTGAGAAATTTCTCAAAAATTTTCTTGAAAAAAGTTTGGCGGATTGTAAAAAAGCAGTACTTTTGCGGTCCTGTTTCGCGGGAGCGGGGCGGGCGAGCGAGGGAGGCAGAGGGGGCGGGAGCCGCGGGAAAGAAACTTTTCGAAAAATTTTTGCGAAAAAGTTTGGCGGTTCGAAAAAAAGATGTACTTTTGCACCCCCAAACGGAAAGAGGGGGATGACCGGGACGGCCGGGAGGCCGGGAC
>JADIMZ010000034.1 GCA_017694335.1 Candidatus Pullibacteroides excrementavium | reverse complement strand
GGAAATATTCCGTTGCCGGATGTGTATTACGACAAGAACACGTTCAGCGTGACCGATGCCTACCGGGATTTTCTGGGGCATGTGATGGAACCGATGAAGATGATGCAGTTTGATTACGATTTTCCGGTGGTTCTTCCTGAAAATAAGTAGAATCTGATTGAAAAAAAGAAGGGCTGCAAGGCGGAGGTCCGTTAACGGGCTTTCCGTTTTGCAGCCTTTTGATAAAAGAAACGGCAAGCCGGGTGCAGCTTGTAGGTTTTTCGCCGAGGTGCGATTTTCCTTTTGAGTGGATTTTAAAATATTGAATATGAAAAAGAATTGGATTGCCTCCGTGTTGTTGCTTGGGACATGGATGGCAGGATGCCTGATGGGGTCGGCATCGGCTTCTCCGGCATGGGGAGTTGAAACGCTTCCGGAATCATCGGTGTCGGGACAAAACCAGGAAACGGAGTACCGTTTGGAAAGTTATTTGCAGGCCGGGCCTTTGTCTTTCAGGCTGCCGGCATTCCATCAGGAAAAGGATATCAATGGCAAGGCTTTCGATATGGCGGCCTTGTTCGCTTATCCGGCTTTTGAAAAGGAGATGGATCCCTTTTTCCGGGTCAAGGCCGGGGATGTATTGGATTGGAGAGGCTTGGATTACGAATGGAAAGAAGTGGGCGCGGACGAGGAATTGGCTTATGGCGTGAGCGATTCCAATTGGAATGCCTGGGTGCTGACTTCGTTTGCCTTGCGCACGCCGATCTATGACAAGGCTTCGTTGGAGCTGGCTTTCGCACCGGCTTTCGAGCTGTATATGGACGGCAAGAAGGTGATGAGCCAGATGCAGGCGCAGGATACGAACCGGCCTTCTTCGCATAAAGCGGTTCTGAAGCTGGAGCCGGGCTATCATCAGTTCATGCTCAAGGCTTTGTACACTTCGGAAACGGTCGATTCCAAATTGGAGGTGACGGTCAAGGCTTCGGCGGACGTGGCTTTGGGGGCGGAAGTGCAGGAATACTACGACTTGCATCATTACCTGGACGGAGCGGTTGTGGCTGCGCCCCAGCTCTCGGCCAGCGGGAAATACTTCAAACTGGCTTTTACCCAGTCCAATCCGGAAGCGGAAAAGTATGAGACCGTTTACCGGATTTACCGGACTTCGGACGTGAAGGCGGGTTCGTACCCTGAGCCGGTCTGCGAGCTGAGCGGGATTTCGGGCTTGGCCTTTGCCGGCAGGGTGGACAAATACGCTTATATGAAGCGCGAGGGGTCGACGGTTCGGATTTATGCCGGGGAACTCGGCCAGCCGGCTTCTTTGATTTACGAGACCAAGGAAAGCCTTTCGGGTTTTGCCTGGGATCCGCAAGGTCGTTATATGATTCTGAGCGTGACCACGCAAGGCAAGCAGCCGGAAAACGGTTTGAAGAATATCATCGACCCGATGGACCAATGGCCTTATTACCGGATGCGGACCACTTTGAGCATGCTGGATCTGGCTTCGGGGACCCGTGTCCCGTTGACTTACGGTTACTTGTCCACCGATTTGATGGATATTTCGTTGGACGGGCGTTACCTCTTGTTCACCACTATAGAAGTGGCCGATACGATGCGTCAGTACACGTACCAGCGGATTTACCGGATGGATTTGGAAAGCTTTGAAACCGAGGAATTGTATGGTTCGTATTTCCAGCATTCGGCTTCGTTCAGCCCGGATGGCAGCCGCTTGCTGGTGATGGGTTCGGAGCGTATCTTTACCGACCCGATGCAGCCGGGCGTTTCCGTGCCTTGCCAGGAGGAAGACTGCTTCATTCCGAACGATTATGATGTGAATGCGTTCATCTACGATATCGCCACGGGGGAAGCCGAGCTGATTTCGGACGATTTTGCGCCCTCTTTCCAGCGGGCTGTCTGGGAATCGACCGGGCAGTACATCTATTTGTATGCCGATGACCGGGATGAGGTGAATCTGTTCTCCTACCGGGTTTCGGATGGGACTTTTGCCCGTGTTCCGGCGCAGGTGCAGGTGGTGAGCGGCATGGATGTCTGCGATAACGGGCTGTTGTATGTGGGTAGCAGCATCGACAAGCCGTCCCGGGCTTATTGGGTCAAGGGAAGCGCGGCCAAGAACGAGTTCGCTTCGTCCAAAGGCTTGAAGAATACTTTCTGCGTGGCTTACCCGCAGCAGGCGGAGATGGAGCAGGTGGCGCAAGGGGCGAACCGGGATTGGTCTTTCCTGAACGCTTTCGGGGATACCATCGAGGCTACGTATTACCTGCCGCCCGATTTCGATGCCATGAAGAAGTATCCTTGCATTGTCTATTATTACGGGGGAACCACGCCTACGCCCAAGGCGATTGCGGTGCGTTATCCCAAGACGGTCTGGGCTTCGGAAGGCTATGTGGTCTTGGTGTTGCAGCCTTCGGGGGCTATCGGCTACGGACGGGAATTCGCGGCTAAGCATGTGAACGATTGGGGCAAGATTGTGGCCGATGAAATCGTGATGGGGGTAAAGCAGTTCTGCCAGGAACATCCGTTTGTGGACGCTTCCCGTCTGGGGTGCATCGGGGCTTCCTACGGGGGCTTTACTACCCAGTTGTTGCAGACGAGGACGGATATCTTCGCGGCGGCGATTTCCCATGCGGGCATCAGTTCCATTTCATCCTACTGGGGCGAGGGCTATTGGGGCTATCTCTACGGCTCTACGGCCAATGCGTTCTCTTTTCCTTGGAACCGCAAGGATATCTTTGTGGACCAGAGTCCTTTGTTCAATGCGGACAAAATCCATACGCCTTTGCTGTTGTTGCATGGGACGGCGGATGTGAATGTGCCTATCGGGGAAAGCTACCAGATGTTCAAGGCTTTGCGTCTGTTGGGCCGTCCGGTGGCGATGGTGACGGTGGCCGGTGAGGACCACGGTATTGTGGATTACGCCAAGCGGGTGGATTGGGAGAAGACGATATTGGCGTGGTTCGAGAAGTATTTGAAGGGGAATCCGGCTTGGTGGTCTGATTTATATTAACTTTTCTTCTTTTCTTTTGAAAAGCCCAAAAGAAAAGAAGAAAAGTTGGCAAAAGAAAGTTTATCTGAGCCGAGCGCAGAAGCCAAGCGTGCTTGGATTTTGCCGAGGCGATGGTAAACTTCGGCGAAGCCAAGAAAAGAAAGAGGCTAGAACCAAGCGTTTGCCGATTGCGAACGGATGAGACTGTAGAGAAAGCGTGGTGAAATCCCGTGTTACACGGCGCGCTGGCAACATTCAGGGCACACGGCAAACGCCCCTCGCACGAGGCCGAGATTTCCAACGCGCAAGGCTGGAAGTTCGATGTGAGGGCTGATTTCGAATCTGTGGCTGGTGATTCGGCAGGCTTTTAACTCAAATCGGTCATTGAGTGCGCCGAGTCGTTCCTGACCGGGCAATCTACCCAAGACCGATTTGGGTCTAACGCTGCAAATATCCTGTTGGCTGTTCCGGCTTTTTTGCGAAGGTCCTCCAGCGTTCGGGCCGGTTGTCCGTCGCGATGGCCGATGGTCGCCTGCGGCGGGGAACCAAGCGTTTGCCGATTGCAGAAAGCGGGTTTTCCGTGGATGGGATGATGTTTTTTGAGAAAACAGTTTGAAAGACAGAATGAAATGAAGATATATACGAAAGGCGGAGACAAGGGCACGACATCGTTGATAGGCGGAAAGCGTGTGGGAAAGAGCGACTCGCAGGTGGAAGTCTATGGGCAGATTGACGAGTTGAATGCGTGGATAGGCTTATTGGTGGCGGAATCTGGCTTCCCTGATGTTTGCCGGTTCTTGACGGATATCCAGCGGGATTTATTCAAGATAGGCGGTTTTTATTCTTTTGATTTTTCGGAGGGCAAGTCGTATCCCTATCCTTTTGTCGAGGCGGCTTCGGTGGAACGCTTGGAAAAGGAAATCGACCGGATGCAGGCCGCGTTGCCGGAACTGAAAGCCTTTATCCTGCCCGGAGGATGTCCTTTGGCGGCTCGGACACATGTGGCAAGGACGGTCTGCCGCCGAGTGGAACGCTGCATGGATGATTTTGGCGGCATTCCTGAAGCCGCACACTTCCAAGGAAGTTTAGCCAAAGCCTACATTAACCGTCTCTCCGACTATCTCTTTGTGCTAGCCCGTTTCTTCCAGCATCAATCCGGCTTGGCCGATGTGCTTTTATAGGCTCGATTTAGCGAAGGAGGGACGAGTTTGGCTGTCGGCAAATATTTTTTGCTAAACTTTTGCGTATTTTGAATTCTTTATAGAATTATTGTGCCATCTTTGCACTGTGAATGTTTTCCCGAACGGATAACCAATAAAAATACTATAAAGATGAAGACAAAAATTTTTGCCTTTTTGTTGGCCGTGGCGGGTCTGTTTGTGTTCTCTTCCTGCGAGAAAGAAGTCAGCACCTTGTACACTTTCAAAGTGGATACGTTGAATGTAGTGGAAGACGGCGGTGCCGCTTATAAGACCCATGTGTATCTGACCAGTTCTCAGTATATGGACTGGGAAGAATCCGAATACATCGACAACGATGCCATGACTTCGGACAAGGCTGCCCAGCAGAACGATGATGAGGCTATCCGGGAATTTATCGAGAATTTCTCCCGCTTCAATCTTTCTTCCTTGTACATGTATTACGGGCAGCAAGGAGTCCAGTCGGCGACAGGCTATTTTACCTACACTTTGACACGCGAGGATGGTCAAATCTTGCGTTCGGAAAAAGTGGATATATCATATCCGATGAGATAGCCAACGGCAAGCCCCCAGCTTTGTTCTGAGACCGGCCATGTGCAAATCCGCACTTGGCCGGTTTTTTTATTTCTTTTCTTATGCCGGACGACGTATTTTGACGTTTATTGGCATTACTTTTGCCTCGTGCCTGCCGATAGGGGGAGCGGGCACACAGCAACAGCCCTTGAAGGATGCGTATGGGGCAAAGAATCCACGCCTATCGGATGGGATGCAGTGTACGGTAGGACAAATCCGGTTGGAAACCCGGAGGCGTTCCTACGGAATCGGTTTACGGTTTAGCTGCTGCAAGTCCGTAAATTGTAGTATCTTGACATCTATTCGCTTAGGCGTGTGGGCTGTTGCTTAGTTATGCCTGTGGTTTTAGAGCTTGTAATTTCAGATGAGCTATCGGTCCACGCTTTTTCTCCCGGTAGTCAATTCGGGATTTTGCACTCAGCTAGGCGGCATCCGATTCCGTATAGCATTGCCGTGCTAAACATGCCGGGTATAGGAGCATACGTGCATAACCGAGTTGATATTGCAGATGATATTAAAATCTTAAAAATAAATAGATTATGGAAAAGTACAAAGTGGTGAATCGAAACATCAGATTTGACAGCAGGGCATTGTCAAGCCCGTACAGATGCAAGTATGGCGATAAGAACGACTTTGAAATCCTGCGAGTGACCTGTACATACGGATCGGAAACCCGTGTTTACGAGGTAGAATCAAAATACCTTCCAGGTACGGATTCTATTCGTTTCAAGGCTTATCCGGATGGTGATTCGTTCACAATAGAATGGGGACCGACAGCTATCAGGCCTTATGTCAAGCGGGTACAGTGAATATAAATCTTAAAAAGTATGCGATATGACATTACACGATGCTATTCAGGTTGTGCTCCAAAACGGACCTATGACCGCTATCGAGATTGCCAATGAGGTCAACAAGAAGCAATTGTATCATCGCAGGGATAGTGCGCCCGTTCCCAGTTCGCAGATTCATGCCCGGATCAAGAATTATCCGCAGTATTTCGAGCGTTTGGGGGACCGATACAAGAACCGGGAATAAGGTGGCATGGCTGCCTTGTTGCCAGACGATAGGGGGATGTCCGGCTGTTCGCTTAACAGAACGGCCGGACAGACCATCTGTCAGAGTTGTGCAAATTAATAAAATTCAGAAAAATGACAGTAAAAGAACTTTTTGATCAGATTGGAATCCAGTCGTTCCAATCCGTAAAATGGGGATGTCCTGTTCCGTGCATGGGGCAAGGCATCTATATCGTGTCAAGCAGCGCGAAAGCCGATGAGGAAAATGCAAGTCCGGTTGCACCTTTGTTTGATGATGCGATGATTCAACGCTGGATTGACCGTCTGCCTCTTTTCACTTTGGACGGCGTCAAGCCTACGGTGGAAAGTCTGAAAGAACGTCTTTCGGAATTCTGGCATCCGAAAGAAAACGTGCTGTATATCGGCATGACGACCAGTAGTCTGCAGGGACGGGTCAGTGACTATTATTATACGCCTATCGGAGCCAAGCGTCCTCATTCCGGAGGGCAATGGATCAAGACCTTGGCAAACTTGGAGCAAATGCATGTCTATTATGCGCCCAGCTCGCAACCAAAGGCGGATGAATATGCTATGCTGGCTTATTTTTTCAGCAAGGCTGGAGAGCTTCCCTTTGCCAATTTGGAAGGACCTAATGGCCGGAAGCGGCATGGGATGCAAAAGCAGCGGGGATAGCCAAAACTACCGCCTGTCGTGGCGGGCAGATTCAATATCAAGAAACACCGTTTGTGAGGTTTAGTCGTTTTCCGCGGTGGTCGGCATCATGGATTGTTTTGTCCAACGTAAATCTCAGGCAATTTTCCATTCCTCGATTCGTCGGGTCTGTTTGGAGAATGCCACGCCAATCTTGAAAATCTGCCGCGGGTCGGCGGCAAAGGGCTTGGCATAGCCCTTGTCCTCGATTTGTTTTAATGCCTCGTCCGCCGTAGCATCCATCTTCAACTCCATGATATAAACGTACTTGTCGGTCTGCACCACGATGTCCATTCTCCCGTTGCTTGTATGCCGTTCCACTTGAACATACTGTCCCATCAATTTGCACATGACGTACATGGTGTTCTGGAAGTAGAGTTCGGCATCTCCTGCAATTTCGTAATCAGCATCGGCAAAGAATGCCTCGAAGCGTTTCATCAAGCCTTCGGCATCGCCCTTCTTGAAATCTTCGGCAAACTTCCTTACCGCAAAGGGGCTATTGTACCGGGCGGAAGGCACGTAGATGTTGGCCAAGCCTTGTATGAAGCCGCGTTCCACTTCCTTGTTGGGGTATTTCAGGGAGTATTCCTCTGTCAGTTCATCGTATGATTTGATGGTCAGGTAACCGCTTTGGTAAAGGATGGGCATTGGGTCGGAATCATCGGCGTTGACCCCGGTAAGAGCCGAGGCAGGTACACCGTCTAAGGTCAAATCCTCCAGATTGAACTTGCCGTTGCGCAAGGCCTTAACCACAAAGGTGGGAGTGCCGGTCTCGTACCAGTAGTCCTTGAATCGCTGACTGTCCAAGGCATTGAGCAGGCTGAAAGGATTGTAAATATCGGCGGAGTTTTCGCAGAAATGGTAGCCATCGTAATAGTCCTTGAGTTTGGCGTAGCATTCTTCCTTGCTCAGCCTGTTGGCATCGGCCATTTCCTGCACGCTTTTATCGAAACAGGCATGGAGGTCTTCTTCGGAGATGCCGCAGATGTCCACGTAGCGGTGGTCCATCGAGATGTCCTTGAGGTTGTTGAGCCCGCTGAAAATGCTGAGTTTACCCATCTTGGTGATGCCGGTCAGGAAACCGAAGCGAATCTTGCCATCCTGGCTCTTCATGACGCTGTAAAAGCCTTGCAGTCGACTTCGATAGGCTTCCCTGAGCGGTTCGTTGCCTGCCGAATCCAGGATAGGCTTGTCGTATTCGTCAATCAGAATCACCACCGGTTTCCCGGTCTTCTCGTAGGCGGTATCGATGATGTCCGAAAACCGGGCATCGGCCATCGGATAGCGTTTTGCCGCATCGAAAGACGACTCCCAGAGGCTCAGATGCCTGTCCAAGCGGACATCGAGGTCTTCCATGCTCTTGTATTCCTTCCCGCTCAGATCCAAATGCAACACCGGATATTCTGTCCATTCATTTTCCAACTTCTCAAGCGCCAAGCCCTTGAAAAGATCCTTCTTCCCTTGGAAATAGGCTTCCATGGTCGAAACCAAGAGGCTTTTGCCGAAGCGGCGCGGACGGCCTAAGAAATAATAGCGGCCAGTGGACGCAATCTGGTAAATCAATTCCGTCTTGTCTACGTAGGCGAAGCCGTCTTTGCGGAGGCTTTCAAAGTTTTGGATTCCAATCGGGTACAGCATATTTGTCGGTTTTTGCTTGGATTACCTTGGCAGGCCGTATCAAGCAAAGTTACTAAATTTTTGGGAGCCTGCTTGTTGCTACGCCGCAGCGAGGACGAGGGTGTGTACTTGTGACCGAATCCCTCGCGCAGCGTAGCGCGGGAGCGCGGGAGCGTACTTTGTTGCTACTCCGCAGCCGGACAGGTTACGGCTTGGAAAAGTCAACGCAGTTTCTCATACATGGGATTAAAAGCGTTTTAAGGGGTAAGATGCGAGGCGTCGAGGAGAAAGCCAAGGAGGGAGCATACTTAGGTATGTGACCGACTTGGCTGAGCCTCGCAACGAAGCAGATTGCCTCTTAAAACGCTTTTAATTATTTGGCAGTCTTGCGGAAAGTCAACAACGCCAACCCATTAAAAAACACTGCAAAGCTCAGCGTGGCCCAGAATTGATCCCAAAGGTCGGCAAAGCCGCTGCCTTTGAGGATGATAAGCCGCATGGCATCGATCAAGTAAGCCGTCGGGTTCAAGTAAGTGATGTACTGCGCCCAGCGCGGCATGCTGCTCACCGGCGTGAAAAGCCCGCCCATCAAAAAGAAAATCAGCAAGAAGAAAAACGCAATGAACATAGCCTGCTGCTGGCTTTTGGACACCGACGAGATAAACAGCCCGAAGCCGATAAACCCCATGTTGTAAATCGTCGCGAATACAATCAGCGTCCAGAAACTGCCCTTAGGCACAATGCCGTACAGCAGCCAGGCAATACCCAAACCGAAACAGATAATCACCAAGCCCATGATCCAGAACGGAATCAGCTTGCCCAGAAGGTAATCCACCTTGCGCACCGGGCTCACATTGATTTGCTCCAGCGTGCCTAACTCCCGTTCTCCTGAAATGTTCAGCGCCGCCAGAATCCCGCCCACCAAGGTCAGCAGCAGCGCCAAGATGCCCGGCACCATGTACGTCTTATAGTCCAATCCCGGATTGAAACGGAACACCGGTATCGCCTCGATTTGCGCCGGCAACTCTCTCTGAACCACCGCCACCGGCGACTTCATGGCCAGTTCCTCCCTTTCCCGGATTGAGAAATCCTGGATAATCCCGTTCAGGTAATTCGTCCCGATGCTCGCCTTGGTTCCATCCACCGCATCAGCCGCCACGAACAGCTGCACCTCTTCCCCCGCGTTCATTTCCCGCTCGAAATTCTCCGGAATTTCCAATATCATGCTGGCCGTTCCTTCTTCGATATGCGTCAAAGCCTCCTGATAAGTGTCTGTGTGATAGGCAATCTCAAAGTATCCCGACGAGGCGATTTTCTGTTGCAAGGCCCGCGACACGCTGCTTTGGTCATGGTCTACCACCACTATCTGGATATTCCGGATTTCATACGTGGCCGCATACGGCAGCAGAATCAGCTGAATCAGCGGCAGCGCGATAATCAGCGGCAGCATGATCGGATTGCGCAGCATCTGCTTGAACTCCTTCTCCAGCAAGTATTTCAAAACCCGGTTTCTCCGCATAATTTCTTTATTTTTTTGCGAACCCATCGCTTTATAACGCACTCCAGCCTCCCGTCTCTTTCTTCCCCGCAGGAACCCGCCTTCACCCGCTCGCCCCGCCCGATCTTGCTTGCGGCAATCTTGCTTCGAGCTTCGTACCGAAACTTCCAATCCAATCATGCGCGGCAATCTTCGTCCGGGCGATCTGCAAAATATTTTCCATCCCCCTGCGGCGTGTCAGAACGGGCAAGATGCAAGGCGTCGAGGTGAAGGCCAAGGCGGGAGCATACTTAGGTATGTGACCGACTTGGCTGAACCTCGCAACGCAGCAGATTGCCCGTTATCACACGCCGCTACGTCAACCGAACCTTAAACCCCCTCACACTCAATCCCAAAAACAAAATCGCCATCCCCATCAGGATTGTCCATTGCATCCAGATGTAGCCGAATCCCAAGCCCTTGATCATGATGATTCGTCCCATTTCGATGAACCAGCGGGCCGGCAGCAGGTACGACAAGCCTTGCAGCACCGCCGGCATGCTCTCGATGGGGAACATCAGCCCCGACAGCAGCACCGTAGGCAGCATCAGCCCCATCAGCGAGATAATCATCGCGATTTGCTGCGTCTTGGACACCGTCGAGATGAAGATGCCCAGGCAGAGCGACGTGAAGATATAGGTGATGCTGGCCAGGAAGAACATCAGGAAGCTCCCCCGAATAGGCACATCGAAGGCGAAAATCGAAAGGAGAATGATGACAAGCAGGTTGAAGATGGAGACCGCGAAGTAGGGGACCGTCTTGGCAAAGATGATGTAGATAGGCTTGGACGGCGCCACCAGCAAAGCCTCCATCGTGCCCAGCTCCCTTTCCCGGACAATCGAGACCGAGGTCATCAGCGTGCAAATCAGCATCAGGACCAATCCGATAACCCCCGGCACGAAAGTGTAGGCGCTTTTGAGCTGCGGGTTGTATAGCATCCTCGTTTCCACTGTGGTGCCGACTACCGGCGCATCGCCCGGATAACGTTCCAGCGAATACGCGCCGATGATGTTCTGCAAGTAGCCGTTCACGATGCTGGCTTCATTGGGGTTGCTGGCATCGGTCACCAACTGCACCTTGGTCTTCTGCCCGGCCGCCATGTCGTCGCTGAAATCCGGAGGAATGATCAAGCCTATCTTGATATCGCCTTTCTTGAAAAGCTTTTCCAGTTGTGCCGAAGAAGCCAGCCTCTCCGTCACATGGAAATACGTCCCCGCATCGATTTTGTCAACCAAGCCCCGGCTATCGGGCGTGTTGGAAAGGTCCACCACCGCCACTTCCGTGTTCTGGATGTCGGTCGTGATGGCGAAACCGAAAATAAGCACCTGTACCACAGGCATCAGCAAGATGATCAGCATGGTCGCCTTGTCCCTGAAGATGTGGTAGAACTCTTTTTCCACAAAAGCGAAAAACTGTTTCATCTTAATCCTCCGATCTTGTGGCCCGCTGCGCCACCAACGTAAACACTTCTTCCATCGTCTCCACCCCGAAGTGCGTCCGGAGGTTCTTGGGCGTGTCCAGCATCTCGATGCGCCCGTCCACCATCATGCTCACCCGGTTGCAGTATTCGGCCTCGTCCATGTAATGCGTGGTCACAAAGACCGTGATACCCCGGCTCACCGCCTCGTAAATCAATTCCCAGAACTGCCGCCTCGTCAGCGGGTCCACCCCTCCGGTAGGCTCGTCCAAGAACACGATTTCCGGCTCATGGAAAATCGCCACCGAGAACGCTAATTTCTGTTTCCATCCCAATGGCAGCTCGCCCACCATCGTGTTCTTCTCGGCCATGAAGCCCAAGCGGCTCAGCATCTGGTCGGTCTTCTTGGCTATCGCCGAATCGCTCATTCCGTAAATGCCCGCAAAGAGCCGGATGTTTTCCCAGACTTTGAGGTCGTTGTAGAGCGCGAACTTCTGGCTCATGTAGCCGATATGCCGCTTGATGTCCTCCTGTTGCGTGGCAATGTCGAAGCCTGCCACCATGCCGCTGCCCGAAGTGGGCCGGTGCAGGCCGCAGAGCATACGGATGGCCGTGGTCTTGCCCGCTCCGTTGGCGCCGAGGAAACCGAAGATTTCCCCTTTCTTGACCTCGAAGCTGATATGATCCACCGCCGTGAAGTCCCCGAACTTTTTGGTCAGGTCTTTCACCTTGATGACATATCCGTCCTGCAAGGCCTGTATCGCCTTGCGTTCGCGCAGCAAACGATCTCTAATTCCCATGTTCCCCTCCTTGGCTCATCAGTTCCATGAAACAGTCCTCTATGGTCGGCTCGCTTTCCTTGATTTTGATTTCCTCATGCTGGAGCGATGCCAGGTAGGATTCCAATTCCTCCATCCGGATAGTCCCTTCCTTGTAGTAAAAATGGTGGTAGGCACCGAAGGGATAGCAGGCATGGCAGGCCGGGAAATTCCTCAAGTCGCCCAAGAGCCGGAACTTGTCGGCGCTCTTGACCGAAAAGACCTTGAAAGGAAAGGCTTTGCGTATGTTCTCGGGTGTATCGCAGCCCACTACCTTGCCGTTTTGCAGGAAACAGAGCCGCTGGCAGCGCATGGCCTCGTTCATGTAAGGCGTGGAAGCGATGACCGTGATGCCCTGGGCTTTCAGTAAATCCAGCATTTCCCAGAACTCCAGGCGTGAAACCGGATCGACGCCGGTAGTCGGCTCGTCCAAGAGCAGGACCTTGGGATTATGGATCAAGGCGCAGCAGAGTGCCAGCTTTTGTTTCATCCCGCCGGAGAGCTTGCCGGCTTTGCGGGTCTTGAACGGCTCCAAGTAACGGTAGATGGGGCGGATGTTAGGGTATGACTTCTCGATATCGCTGCCGAAAAGAGTAGCGAAGAATTTGAGGTTTTCCTCCACGCTCAAATCCTGGTAAAGCGAGAACCGCCCCGGCATATAGCCGATAATCTTGCGGATGTCGCGATACTGGCTCACCGTGTCGAAATCCTCGATATAGGCGCGGCCTTTGTCGGGCAGCATCAACGAAGCCAGAATCCGGAAGAGGGTGGTCTTGCCCGAACCATCCGGGCCGATGATGCCGAAAAGCTCGCCTCGTCCTATCCGCAAGGAAACCCCGTCCAAAGCCTGGACACGATGATTCCCGTGTCCGAAGCTCTTGCTGACTAATGAAGCGACTACCGAGGTTTCCATGTTTTAGAAATTCACATTGGCGTACATCCCAATCTTCAAATACCCATCATTCTCCACGGCAATCCTGACCGCATAGACCAGATTGTCGCGTTCGTCTTGGGTCTGGACCGATTTGGGCGTGAACTCGGCCTGGTCGGAGATATGGCGGATACGGCCCTTGTAAGCTGTTTCCTTTCCGTCCCGTTTGGAGAATACTTCCACTTCCTGTCCCAGTTTGAGCGATTCCAACTGGGTGGCCGACAGATAGACGCGGACATACATCTTGTCCAGGTCGGCCACTTTGAGCAAAGGACGCCCCATATAGGCTTGTTCCCCGGCTTGGGCGTATTTTTCCAGCACGACTCCTTGCGTAGGCACGCTGATCCGGCATTTATCCAGCATGTCTTCCACTTGCGCCAATTGGATTTCCTGCGCCGTGTAGCGAGGGTCGCCTTTGCGCCGTCCGGAAGGCAGCCCGGCTTCGAGCAGTTCTTTCTGCAACGAAAGCTGCACGGTGTCAATCCAGCCCAAGGTCTGGGCGGAGTCCACTTTCTGGCCTTCTTCTATCGGGAGGGAGAGTATGAGCCCGTTGCCTTGGGCCGAGAGGGTCATCGTAGTGGCTTCCAAAGTGCCGCCGGCATCGTAAGCGCTTTGGCTGTCCTGGCAGGAAGCCAGAAGTCCGAGGGTGGCGGCCATGCCTAGTATGGATAATGCAGAATGTTTCATGGTATGGTGTTTTTGGTCGGCAAATTCGAGGCGAAGCCCGATTCCCCGATTCGGTCGGGAACTTTGCCAAGCCGCTTCCTTGCTTGGGCATGAACGAGCAGGGACGATGGAAGCGGTTTTCGATTGCTTCGCAACGAAGATACGAAATTTTGAGGAAAACCGCTTTAAACCGGATTGCTTTTGAAGAAATCCACCGCCTTTTCCAAATGGATCCCGTGCGAGCCTTTGATTAGGATGCAATGGTGTCCTATCGGGTTCTGCTTGAGGTATTCTATCAGTTCGTCGACTTGGGCGAACAGCTTGTATCCGGTCTGTTTAGGTGTTTTGGCAAAGCCGGCCCCAACCAGGAATACTTCGGGAATCCGCTGATGCTGAAGTAAATCGGTTATTTTCTGATGTTCGTCCTTGCTGGCTTTGCCCAATTCGAGCATTTCGCCCAGGATGGCCAGTTTGGTTCCTTGCGATGGCAGCGAGCTGAAATTTTCAATCGCCGCTTTCATGCTGGAAGGATTGGCATTGTAGGCATCCGCGATAATCAGGTTGCTGCCGCATTGGATACATTGGGAACGCAGGTTGGTGGGTTGGTATTCCATGATGCCGTCCTGTATTTCCCGGTCATTGAGCCCGAAGTAACGTCCGGCGCAGGCCGCTGCCGCTACATTGTCCAGATTGTAGCCGCCGGTGAGCTTGGTTCGGATTTCGGTCAGGTTCGGAGCCGAACTGGGTCCGTGCAGGCAGCAGAAAAGATGGATTTTGTCGCCTTCCATCGGGGTCATCTGCAGGAACACGTTGTCCGGCGTGCCGTAGCAGAATCGTTCCAGTTCGGTGGAATGGCTCATCAGCAGCGGGTCGGAGGCGTTGACAAAAGCTTTTCCGTGGATACGTTCCAGGAAACGGTACAGGGCCAGTTTGGTTTCCGCAATCGTGGCGAAGTTGCCGAAACCTTCCAGATGGGCTTCGCCTATGTTGGTGATGATGCCGAAGGTGGGCAGCGCGATGCGGCACAGCTGGGCTATCTCGCCGGGATGGCTGGCCCCCATTTCGATGATGGCGATTTCGGTATCGGAAGGCATCGAAAGCAGGCTCAGAGGAACGCCGATATGGTTGTTCAGGTTTCCTTCGGTGGCATAGACCCGGTATCGCTGGCTTAGTACGGATCGGAGCAGTTCCTTGGTCGTGGTCTTGCCGTTGGTGCCGGTAACGCCGATGACAGGAATGATCATATCTTTCCGGTACAGGACGGCTACCTTTTGCAAGCATTGCAAACAGTCTTCCACCAAGAATATCTTTTCGTCATCCGCATATTTGGGATTGTCCACTACCGCGTAGCTGCAGCCTTTTTCCAAGGCCTCCTTGGCAAAGGTGTTGGCATCGAAATTCTCTCCTTTCAAGGCAAAGAAGAGAGAACCGGGCCGTATCTGGCGAGTATCGGTACAGACGGATCTGCATTTTTTGTATAAGCTGTAAATGTCTTCTGCACTGCTTTTTGCTTTCATCGCGACATGTTTTTGTAGCTGTTGTCCGTTTGGTGGATGCGCCGTTTCATTGGGAAAGGTGCATTTTCATTCGGGTTTTTAATAAACAAAACTGCTGCCCCCTAAGAATTCCCGGAGAATCGAAGTAGGCGGTATTTCCTTTTCCTCGATGGGAAGAAAGTAGGAGAGGAATTTGAGCAGGCGGTGGGCTTCCCCGTAATGTTCCGAGTTTTCAGGGATGGCCCGCAGCAAGGCTTCGGCATCCTGTTTGAGCACGCCCAGTTCGAAAAGCAGGGCGGAATTGAACATCACGTCAGCCTGTTCCTGGTAGGGGAAGATATTCTTGTTCTCGCCCCGTCTTACACTGGGCCAGCGATCCAAGGTTGCCAAGGCAGAATTGCCTCGGAACTTGCTGTCGCGGACCATGCGCCGGATGAGGCGGTTGTCGGTGCTGCTGACGGGATTCTGGGTATCGATGCTGATATGGGTCAGGGCCGAGACGAAAATCTTGAAGGTGAACCGGCTGTCCAGATCGGTCAGGGCAGGGTTCAAGCCATGGATGCCTTCCACGAGCACGATGGTCTTGGGCGATACCCGGATTTTCTTGTCCATCCGGCGGACACCGACCTTGAAATCATAGACAGGCATCTTGATTTCAGTCTCTTTCTGGACATTCAGGATCTGCTGGAGCTGCTGGTTGAAGAATTCCCGGTCAATGGCCTCCAGGCATTCAAAGTCGTAGTCCCCGTTGGCATCCCGGGGAGTCTTTTCCCGATCCACGAAATAGTCGTCCAACGAGATTTCGGCCGTGCTGTAGCCCAATACCTGCAATTGGATCGAGAGCCGTTTGCAGAAGGTGGTCTTGCCCGAGGAGGAAGGCCCGCTGATGAGCACGATGCGGCAATCCGCTTTCTTGGCTACGGCATCGGCGATGCTGGCTATTTTCTTCTCTTGCAAGGCTTCAGAGAGCTTGATCAGGCGGCCTGCCCCTTCCTGTTGAAGGATTCGGTTGAGGTTGCCCACGTAAGGCACGCCCATGATTTCCAGCCAGTCTTTCTGTTCCTGGAAAGTCTTGAAGAGCTTGCTGCCGCCTTGGCAGGCCGCCTTGACCATGTCCGACAGGAACCGCTTGGTGTCTTTCCCTACGGTCTCGTTCAGGTCGGGACGGATGGCAATCAGGCCGTTGCCGAAATAGCGGTCGATATGGAAATGTTTGATATAGCCCGTGCTGGGTACAAGGTAGCCGTAGAAATAGTTGGAAACATTTCCTATGCTATAGACCGAGGTATAGAGTTCGTTCCGGGTCTGGAAGAGAAGTACTTTTTCGTAAAGGCGGTTCTGTTTGAACACTTCGATGGCCTCGGTGGTGGGAATCTGCCTCCGGGTGATAGGCAGGTCTTCATCGATGATTTCCTGGACCCGTTTCCGGAGTTGAATCACCATGCTCAGGCTGAGCTTCCCTTGGATGCCGATCAGTTCGCAATAGGTTCCCAAGGGCAGGGTGTGCTCCACTTTCAACGTGCTTTCCGGCCAAAGGTCGCGAGCGGCTTTGAACATGATGAAAATCATAGAACGCATGTACATCGCGTACCCCATCGGGTCGTGGATGTCGATGAATTCCACGGTCTTGGGCTTGAACAGTTCAAAGGAAAGCTCCCGGAGGGAGTTGTTGACCCTGGCTGCCAGGATATCGTCTTCAAGCTGGATGTTCTGGTCTTTGGCTATTTCGGCCAAGGTGATTCCGATAGGATATTCCTTGCGGATTCCCGTGTTCTTGCAGATGATTTCTATCTTCGACATGATACGTTCAATTTATGTTTTTTAGCCGATTTTCCGGCCTTGGGCTTCTAATAAAGGCCGCAGGTAGCGTCCTGTATAGCTTTCCGGGCATGCGGCTATCTCTTCCGGCCTGCCTTCGGCTACGATACGTCCGCCGGCCGCCCCGCCTTCCGGTCCCATGTCCACGATATGGTCGGCGCATTTGATCACATCCAGATTATGTTCGATGACCAAGACCGTATTGCCGGCATCCACTAATTTTTGAAGCACATCCAAAAGGATGCGGATATCCTCGAAATGCAAGCCGGTGGTGGGTTCGTCCAAGATGTACAATGTCCGCCCCGTCTCTTTTTTCGACAATTCGGCGGCTAACTTGATACGCTGGGCCTCTCCTCCCGAAAGCGTGGTAGAAGGCTGCCCCAGCGTGATGTATCCCAAGCCTACATCGTTCAGTGTCTTGAGCTTGGAGGCGATGGAAGGAATGTTTTCGAAAAATTCCACGGCCTGGGCGATGCTCATGTTCAGCACATCGTTGATGTTCTTTCCCCGGTAGCGGATTTCCAAGGTCTCCCGGTTATAGCGTTTCCCGTTGCATTCCTCGCAGGTCACATACACATCGGGCAGGAAGTTCATCTCGATGGTTTCCACCCCGGCTCCCCCGCATTTCTCGCAGCGGCCTCCTTTCACATTGAACGAGAAGCGCCCGGCCTTGTATCCTCGGATTTTGGAGTCGGGCAGGGAAGCGAAAAGCTGGCGGATTTCATCGAACACCCCTACGTAGGTGACTGGATTGGAGCGCGGGGTGCGCCCGATGGGGGCTTGATCCACTTCTATCACCTTGTCGATGCCGGATAGCCCCTCAAGCCTGTCGAACGGCAGGGGTTCGGGGTGGGCGCGGTAGAAATAGGCGCTCAGATAGGGTTGCAGGGTTTGGGTAATCAAGGAAGATTTGCCGCTGCCCGAAACCCCGGTCACGCAGGTGAAGGTATTGAGCGGCAAAGTGAAATTCACATGTTTGAGGTTATGGCCGCAGGCATCGAGCAAGCGGAGCGTATCCCCGTTGCCCGGGCGCCGGCGGGCCGGAATCTCGATTTTCCGGATGCCATTCAGGTAGTCGGTGGTGATGGATTTCTGCTTCAAGAATTCTTCCGGCCTGCCTTGAGCCACCACGCGCCCGCCTTCCACGCCGGCGCCCGGCCCCATGTCCACGATATAGTCGGCCGCCCGCATCATGTCCTCGTCGTGTTCCACCACGATGACGGTATTGCCCAAGTCCCGCAGCTGTTTGAGGGAAGCAATCAGCCGTTGATTGTCGCGCTGGTGCAGCCCGATGCTGGGTTCGTCCAGGATATACAGCACCCCTACCAATTTGGACCCGATCTGGGTCGCCAGGCGGATACGCTGGGATTCCCCGCCGGATAGACTGGAAGCTTCCCGGTCCAGACTTAAATAACCGATGCCCACGTCCAGCAGGAAACCGATCCGGTTGCGGATTTCCTTCAGGATTTCATGGCCGATTTTCTTTTGGGATTCGTTCAGTTGCGGCTCTACATGGGCGACCCAGTCATGCAGTTCTTCCAGGCTCATGGCCGAGAGTTCGGCTATGTTCTTTCCGGCAATGCGGAAATGCCGCGAAACCTGTTGCAGGCGGGTTCCGTGGCATTCGGAGCAAGTTCGGGCCGTCATGAACTGCATGGCCCATTTCTGGGCGCTGGGCAATCCTTCTTCGTAAAGCCGTTGCAAGTAGGCGTAAATGCCATCGAAGTCGATGTCTATCTTGCGGGTGACACCTAAGGTGGTGTTCTTGAATTCGAAAGTCCTGTGCTCCCCGTTCAGGATCGCGTTCATGCCCTCTTCGCTGATACGTTGGATAGGCGTTTTCAGGTCGAAATCGTAAACCCGTCCGATCATTTCAATCTGCGACAGGATCCAGCCTTCTCCCAAGAGGTTCTCTTTGCGGTCGTGCAGGTGTTCCGGCTTGATAGGCGCCAACCCTCCGGCATGGATGCTGAGGCTGGGGTCGGGAATGATTTTGTCTATGTCCGGACTGATTTCCACCCCTAATCCGTTGCAGCGCGGGCACGCTCCGTAAGGAGAATTGAAGGAGAACGTGTTCGGTTCGGGATCCGGATAGGAAATGCCCGAAGTAGGGCACATCAAGGTCCGGCTGAAGTGCCTTGCCTTGCCGCTGGCTTCGTCCAGAATCAGGATTTGTCCCTTGCCCTGTTTCATGGCCGCCTTGACGCTTTGTACCAGGCGGGCGCGGTTCTTGTCGCTCACTTGCAGCTTGTCCACCACCAGTTCGATGTCGTGGGTCTTGTACCGGTCCACGTACATGCCGAAGCTGAGGTCCATGACTTCCCCGTCCACCCGCACTTTGAGGTATCCTTGCTTGCGGACGTTCTCGAAAAGTTCCCGGTAATGCCCTTTGCGCCCGATTACCAAGGGCGAGAGCACCGAGATTTTCTTTTCATTGTATTCATGCAGAATCAGGTCGATGACCTTTTCTTCCGTGTATTTGACCATCTTTTCGCCCGTCACATACGAATAGGCTTCGCCGATGCGGGCAAAGAGCAGTCGCAAGTAGTCATAGATTTCGGTCACTGTCCCCACCGTGGAACGGGGGTTCTTGTTGGTGGTCTTCTGCTCGATGGCGATGACCGGGCTCAGGCCGTCAATCTTGTCCACATCGGGACGTTCCAATCCCCCGATGAACTGTCGGGCGTAGGACGAGAATGTCTCCATGTAACGTCTCTGTCCTTCGGCGTAAATCGTGTCGAACGCGATCGACGACTTGCCGCTTCCGCTCAAACCGGTAATCACGATGAGCTTGCCATGGGGCAAGACAAGGTCTATGTTTTGCAGGTTATGGGCACGGGCCCCGTAAACCGAAAGTTTCTGGTTGTCCATGTCAGCTTATTTTGGCCCAAAAGTTCTCTTTTCCATTCTTTTTCATTTCCCGGAGCAAGGCTTGGTGTTGGGGCGATGCCAAAGCGGGGTCTTGCTGCAGTATCTCCACGGCCGTATGCCGCGCCGCCCTTACGATATTCTCGTCCTGGGCGATGTCGGCGATTTTCAAGGCCAGTAGCCCGCTTTGCTGCGTGCCTTGCAGGTCGCCTGGCCCGCGTAGCCTCAGGTCGGCTTCGGCAATCTTGAAGCCGTCGTTGGTGGCCACCATCGTGTTGATGCGCTCGTTGGCATCCTTGCTGAGCTTGTCGGCCGTCATCAGGATGCAGTACGACTGCTCTGCGCCCCGGCCTACGCGCCCGCGGAGCTGATGCAGCTGCGCCAAGCCGAAGCGTTCGCTGTTCTCAATCACCATCACGCTGGCATTGGGCACATCCACACCTACTTCGATTACGGTTGTAGCCACCATAATCTGGGTCTCGCCCTTTTTGAAGCGTTGCATTTCGAACTCCTTGTCCTCGGCTTTCATCTTGCCGTGGACAATGCTCAGCTGGTAATCCGGTATCGGGAAAGCCCGGCTGATACTTTCGTATCCGTCCATCAGGTCTTTTAAATCCAGGGTCTCCGACTCCTGAATCAGCGGATAGACCACGTAAATCTGCCGGCCTTTGGCAATCTCTTGCTTCATGAAGGCGAAGAGATTGAGGCGGTCATGGTCGGTGAGATGCAGGGTCTTGATGGGCTTTCGGTTCGGCGGCAGCTCGTCGATGACCGAAAGGTCCAAATCCCCGTACAGGGTCATTCCCAGCGTCCGGGGAATGGGCGTGGCTGTCATGACCAGGATATGCGGCGGCACCGAGTTTTTGTTCCAGAGTTTGGCCCGTTGGGCGACCCCGAAGCGGTGTTGCTCGTCAATCACCACCAAGCCCAAGTTCTTGAATACCACATTGTCCTCTAACAGGGCATGGGTGCCAATCAGCAAGTGCAATTGACCATCGGCCAGCATATTGAGCAGTACCGTCCTGTCTTTTTTCGTGCTCGAACCGGTCAGCAAGGCCACCCGGACCTTCATCGAGTTCAGGTATTTGGAAATGCTGGCGAAATGTTGGCGGGCGAGTATTTCGGTGGGCGCCATCAGGCAGGCTTGGAAGCCGTTGTCCACGGCCAGCAGCATGCTCATCAATGCCACGATGGTCTTTCCGCTGCCCACATCCCCTTGCAAGAGGCGGTTCATCTGGAATCCTGTCCGTGTATCGGCCCGGATTTCCTTGACCACTCTTTTCTGGGCTCCGGTGAGTTCAAAGTTAAGGTTGTTTTGGTAAAAATAGTTGAAATTATCGCCAACTTTTGTGAACACGAATCCGGGAGTTTTTCCCCGGTTCATTTTTTGCTTGAGGATATTGAGCTGGAGCAAAAGCAGTTCCTCGAATTTGAGCCTTTGCCGGGCGCAGTCGGCATGGGCCAGGCTCAGCGGGTGATGGACTTGGATGAAGGCTTGTTCGCGCGACATCAGCTGGTATCGGGAAAGGATGTCCTGGCTTAGGATTTCAGGGATGCTGCCTTCGGCCTGCTTGCAGAGATTCTGCGTGATAGCGGCCATTGCCTTGGGCGAAAGTCCCCGGTTCTTCATCGTTTCCGTAGTGGGGTAGAGGGGCTGGATGCCAGCGCTTTGCGACTGCTGGGGCTTGTTCGGGTCGATGACTTCTATTTCCGGATGGCTGAACTGGAGCTGATGGTTATAGATGCTGGGTTTGCCGAAGATGCTCAGATAGACGCCTTGCCGGATTTTGGGTTCGATCCATTTCAAACCGGAGAACCAGGTCAGTTCCACCGTGCCGGTTCCGTCTCCAAACACAGCGGAGAGCCTTTTGCTTTTGCCGAAACCCTTGCTTTCCACTTTGAGGATTTTCCCTTTGACAGCCACATACGATTGGTCGTCCCGGATTTGGCTGATTGTGATGAAGTGGCCTTTGTCGATGTAGCGGAATGGGAAATAAGTGAGCAGATCCCCATAGGTGAAGACATGGGCTTCCTGCCGCAGCGTCTGGGCTTTGGCCGGGCCTACGCCCTTGAGGTATTCTATGTTCTGGCCGAAAAAATCGAACATCCGTTGCTTGATATGGAGAACCCTGTCGTTTGCGGGCGCGAAAGAGGCGGAATGAATCCTTTAGATACGGAAAATTGCCTGTATCCATGTAGGTTACAGGCAACTTTCAAGGACCTTGGATCTTCCGTTAATAGACCCAAAGGTCGTGTTCTATCTCGAATAGCATTTCTTCTATCCGATCCGATTCGCGCAGTTCCGCAATCCCTTCCATGTAATCTTTTATATCCCGGTTCTGCAAGTTGTCAATTTTATAGATATAGCTTTGGAAATAACGGTTCCATGCGAAAACATCGTCATACGACTGCCGCATGGCGCTGTTATGCGGGTTGAAGGCTTCTGTCTTGGCAAACAAAGGCCGGGCTTCGGGATAGTAGAGCCAGAACAGCGTCTGATAGCCCAGGAATTCCCCGCTTTCATCGTAAGCCGTTATGACAGGAGCGATGCCGATGATGCGGATATCCCGTACACCTCGCTGCTTGTCAATGAACCAATCTTCCTTGACGAAGTAACGTTGCACAAGATGAAGCCGTGCGTCTGTGTAAATCTGGCCATCCGCTCCGGTATCCTGGAGAATAAGCTCCTTGGTGGCTTCTTCATAGCTTAGCGGTTTGGAGAAGTCGCAATCCCAAGTCATGTTTTTCTGCATCCCTTCGTAGGGAGTGAGAACACCGCTTTGAATCCCTTCCAAGATAAGGTTTATCAAGCTGATGCGGTCATTGTTCTTTACCGTAGGGAAATAGAGGTATTGGTTCATCTTCATCCTCAAATCGATAGCTCGCCATACTCTCCATTTGATGAATACGTCGGCTTCCCTGACGGGGACGTAGGCACGAGGCGTCCGGTCCTTGGTATTGCTCTTTTCGTAGAAATTGTCGGGCACCTGCGGTTCGTCCCATAACTGGGCATGCGCAGAATCCGCCAAGAACATACCCAGAGCCAGGGTGAGCGATAGGACAATAATGCGTTTCATGGTTTATTGTTTTGCGTGGAGTGTTTCGTTTTTTATTCTATTGACACGGTAAAATCGCCCAACGTTCTGGGTCCATCCGGCATTTGGGCTACGATATCGCTGAACATGACCAGATTGCCTCTTCGGCTCTGCTGGAGCATTTGGACGATTTCGGAGGAGAACTTGTCTCCTTTCGATGGCATGGAAGAACTGAGGCTTCCGTTTTGAGCCAAGCGGACTTTGAAGGAGACAATCTTCAAATCAGGTACATCGAAGTCGAAATCCTTCATTTCCACATCCAGCCCGCCTGCTACCAGCAGCTCGTTTTTGCGGATTTCCTTCAGGCCCGATTCCTTGCCGTGTATGCTGGCTACGGGGTCAGGAACCCGTTTGAGCCGGAACTGTTTGCTGCCCATCAGTTTTTCGCCCTGGCCGTTTCGAGCGTACACTTTAATCTCAACGGTCTTTGTCTTGTCCACGTTCACGTTTTTGACCAAAGCGGTGTATTGCCCCGGACCGGTTTTCTCCAATGTCCCTTCGCTTATGGTAACCCGGATGTCTTTGTCGGCCACGCCGGCTGCCATGGCGGAAACCGGGTTCTTGATGCCGAGGTAGAACACGTTCATCGCGTCGGCCGATACCGTGGCGATAGGCTGGTTCACGTGATAGGTATATTCAAACGGATAGGACTTTACGCCGAAGGTCCCTGGCACATCGATGGTTCCCCTCAAGACTTTTTCTCCTGCGCTTGTGGCCGGAATCCGGTACCGGATGCTGCCCGACTCGCCTTCGTACTTCTCACCGTTGATAGTGGCGGTGATTTTCGATCGGGAATCGAACGCGGCCACGAAAATGTCTGCTTCGAAATCCGTCCCTACCACGATATTGGAGGTAGTAGGCACTACGCGGGCCGAAATGGTGTCGAACTTGAAGTCGTCTTCGCTCACCGAGGAGTAGAGCTGGGATACTACGTCCGATTCCGTATTCCGTATGGTGGTCTGCAAACGGTTCAGCAAAGCCAGATCCGCCACGATGATCGTGTGGGAAAAGTTGAAAGCTTCCCAGCTGAGAGGAGTCCCGCTGGCATCCCGGTAATCTTCGTTCACGTCCAAGGCTTTCAACGAAACCTTGCTCGTATCGTTGCCAAGGATATTTTGCAGGAACGATACGTATTCATCAATCTTGTCGTGCAGGACATACGCTCTCCCGTCTTTCAAGATTTCGCTCCCCATGAAGAAGTTGGTCGGGATATCGTAGTTGTCCTGCTTGCTGAAGTCGTTCGGATGGAGCGTCTTGGCTTCTTCTATCGACACTCCTTCGGTCTTGGCTATCAGTTCGTATTTGGTCTGTTGGATGAAATCGTAAAGCTCGGCCGTCCGTGTCCTTACCTGCTGGGCTTTATTCCATTGGTCGGCCACTTTGGCTTCGTTGGCCGCATAGGCACGTTGGAATACGGCATAAAGGCCCTCGTTCCTCTCCGTATAGTCTTTATTGGTCTTTTCCATGGCATCGTTGACCGTGATGAACGACTTGAGAACTTCAGTCGAAACATTCAAGGCCAGCATGGCAGTCAGTACCAGGTACATCATGCCAATCATTTTTTGCCGTGGAGTCTCTTTAGGTGCACTCATAAGACAATCCCTTCCATTTAATGATTTCAGGCATTAGGCCTTGGCTGCCGGGTGGGTGTTCTGCATGGCTGCCAGCATTTGGCCGTACATCTTGTTGATGGCGGCAACCTTGTTGGAAAGTTCATCCAGCTCCTGGCGGTATTTCAGCGAACTTTGGAGAGACGCGCTCAGAGACTCCATGATTTTGTTCACATCCGCCTGCAGTTTGAGATTGGCTTCGGCCTGTGTCCTTGAAACCTGGATCTGGTCGGCGTAAAACTTATTGAGGGTATTGAGATGTTCTGTCATTTTGCCCAATTCTGCCGCATAGGACTGGTTCACGCCCACCACATTTGTCAGGTTGTTCAGGTTCTGGGTCGTTTGCGTGAGTTTTTCCAGTCCCGAGCTGAGCTTTTCGAAAACGACCGGAGTGACGTTTGCCTTTTCCAGCATTTCTTCCAGTTTATCCGACAGGATGTTCTGGCTGCCGGCGGCGCTTCCGCAGGCTTGAGGTGCGGTTCCTTCCGGGTAGAGCGGTTTTCCGTTCTCGTCGTTTTTCAGTACAGGATATACACGATCCCAGTCGAATTCCGGATGCGGTTTTTCAAAAGCCGAGAAGAAAAAGATGACAGCTTCCGTGAACATACCCAGCATCAGCATGAGATTGGCCCCTTGCCAGTGGAGGATTTTGAACAATGCGCCGATAATCACGATAGATGCGCCCCATCCGTATAGGAAGCCCATCCATCTTTTATATCCGGGTTTTTCTACAAATTTGAATGTCAAAGCCATGGTTTCTGTTGTTTTTGCAGTTATTATTTATAGTTGGAACGAGTACCGTCTTGCATCAGGCCGCTGGTCAGCAAGGGCTGGACGCAACGGAACCCGACATAAGATTTGCAAGTGTCCTGATATTCATAGGTACGGTAGTAGACTTTGCAGATATCGGCGAAATCCTTGAACGACCCTCCGCGGATGACCTTGCGTTTGAGACCGATGCCATCTTCCGGCCGAGCGTTGTATGTGTATACAGGGTTGAAATCGTGGTTATTGGCAATGGTCTCATCGTAAGCGTCAATGCACCATTCGGCCACATTGCCCATCATGTCATAGAGACCGTAATCGTTGGGCGCATAGTGTCCTACGATGCAAGGGTACAAGGAACCATCCGCCCCGTAGTCTCCGCGCCCGGGCTTGAAGTTGCCCAGCAGGCAGCCTTCTTCATTTCGGGCATAGCTTCCCCCCCAGGGATACGGGCTGGCATCCAGACCTCCGCGTGCCGCGTATTCCCATTGGGCTTCGGTCGGCAGACGGAATTCCTGGGCTGCAGGATAGCCTCTCTCTGCCATGTATTCATTGTAAATCTGGCTGCGCCATTTGCAGAATGCTTCCGCCTGTTTCCAATTGACGCCTACAACCGGGTAATTGTCATACCATGGGCTGCTGAAGTATCCGGCCACCATGGGCTCGTTGTACGAATAGGCCCAATCAAAAATCCAGCACAATGTGTCCGGATAGATGTTGACGACATGGGTGGCGTACATCTCTTCGTTGGTGGCACCCGACAAAGAACGGGGCCTGTTGACAAAAGAACCGTAATAAACCCCGTCGTCAGGCATGTCCTCGGCGGCTTCCTCGTCCCAGTTCTTTTGGGCGGCCAGCCGGAGGTTGCAAGTCTGGTAGGTGTAATTCATTTTGTCGATCCGGAAGGATTTGCGATGGGCATAACGCTCATCGTTCGAGGAAAACAATGGCTCCAGAAGCTCGTCCATTTCAGGAGTCAGCTTCAATTTCACCTTCCAGTTTATTTCATAGCCGAGGAGATCGCCGTTGGCGTCTTCGATGGGGATGCCGTATTCTTCTTCAAACCCCGATCCCTCTTCCGCCAAGAGGCTCCGGATCTGGTATTCTTTGACCCATTCCACGAATTGCCGGTATTCATTGTTGGTGATTTCCGTTTCATCCATGAAAAAGTCGCTCACCGTTACCGATTTGTAATTAAGCATTTGGTATGTGGGATCAAAACCACCTGCGCCGAAAACAAAACTGCCTCCCGGAACATAGGTCATCCCGAAAGGTGTCTGGATATCGGGCGCCTTGCGGCCTGGAACCCCGATCAGTTCCCCGTTCCCCGAATTGCTGCAGCTACCCAGAAGCACGCAGGCAGACAGGATCGCGGTCAAGTTTCGCACACCGGACAGACTCACTACTCTTTTCATCGAAATTAGGCTTATAAGGTTTTTGTTTGAGACCGGCCCCTACAAGTACCGGGCGTTTTTATATTCAGTGTTCACGTTGTCACCCTCCAAACCGAAGCAATAGCGGACAAGCACCTCGAAGGCCCCGCCTATTTTGCTGGCCCGTATGAAGCGGGAGGCTGTGATGTCATAGGACAGGCCGATTTGCAACTTCCCTATATGGACACCTCCCAAGATGGAAACGGCATCCTGCAACCGGTACGAAAGCCCGGCCCAGAACCTTTTATTGAAAGTCCCTGTCATGGCTATGCTCCAGTTGAAAGTGGCAAAATCCGTTTCCAGGTAAGTGGAGGGAGTGAATTCGATTTTAGGCAGAGAGGGAAACGAGAAAGTGTATCCTCCGTGCAACGCGAAAGTCCGCGAAGGCTGATAGGCAATCTTCTTCCCCTTGTGGGCGATGAGGTTGTTGGCGGCCAAGCCGACAAAATACCCTCCGTTCCCTTGCAGGTAGAAGCCGATGGACACATCTCCGTATACTCCGGTTTCGCTTTCTTGTATGTCCGTTATGATAGGGTCGCCTTCATCCCTCGGATTGAAGTTCCCATCCATGCCCAATGTCTGCATCTGCGCCCGGACCCCCATGCCGATGATCCCGAACGATGTCTGCAGGTGATAAGCGTATCCCAGTTTCACATACGTTTGCCGGAACAGGCTTGCGTTGAAAGAGGCTATCTCCACGCCGATGCCTCCCTTGATGGCCCTGATGGGCATGTGCGCCATGATGACAGTACTGTTGGGAGCGGTGATGTTGACGCTTTCATCCAGACCTTTGCTGATGCCTAGCCATTGCTGGCGATGAAGCGCCGATACGCAAATACCATTCGACATCCCGGCAAAACCAGGATTGTACGAATAAGTATTGTACATGAACTGAGTGATTTGATTCCCTTCTTGCTGGGCTGAAACAGGCTTCAGGCACAAAAGCAGCAGCAATCCCATCCATCCCCATCGGATATAACGGAACCGCCGGCTTTTGCCATGCAGGGGCGCTTCTGTATGCTCTTGGTTCTTATCTGTTTGGTTCGCTGACATATTTAATGCTTGTCCTCGCTTGCACTCAGCCCGCTTCGCAAGCGATTTCATAGTTAAGGAGGCAAAGGTAGCCAATTTTGGCGTTCTTTTGCAAATTATTTGAAAAAACTCTTGCCCTCATCCCCGTTGTTCAGGGAAGCCGCGAGGGTGTGCCCCGGTACTTGCTGTCTGCGATGCCAAGTATTGCGCACACCCTCGTTCATGTTGGAAGATTCTTCCTGCTTATTGGGCGTTAGCCAGATTGATTAGGTTGATGACCTCTTGGGGATTTTCCAGGTCGGGCTTCTGTTCGTCAATATACTGCTTGATGAAGTTGGCTGCTTTGGGGAAGGCCTTGGTCAGGTTTTTTTTGCTGACCGGAAGTGTCTTCGTTCCTTGCAGCAGGAAAAGCCGGGTGTCGATGCTCAGTTCGGCATTGCTGGCAAAATCGTAATTCACGGAAGTGAAAGAGGTCTGTCCGGTATAGTTCCCGCTTCTGTTCACCCCGCTGGATCCCGTGAAACTGGAAACACTTTGGATGGAAGACGTGGAGCCCCCTGTGCCATAAGCCCCGGCCTTCTTTTCTTCAATGTTCACTTTTTTTGTCACGACCAGGCTGATAGTCCTGTTGTCCCAAATGATTTCGCCAAGGCTTGTGCCAAGGACAGGGACGAAAGAGCGGTCGCCGATTTCAATCAGCAACACTTCCCCGAGGTTGTCCAGACGGCGGAGGGTGTCTTCCGGGCTGGTCGGTTTATCGTTGCGGAACAGGACTTGGGGCTCGTAATAGTTGTAGTTGAGATCGGACTTGGCTATGGACCCGTCTTTCATATATACGGTGCCCGGAGTGCATTTGGGAAATGCGAAGATGATGCTGTCCCGTTGCTGTTTTGTCAAATCCCCCATGGTTACCTGGGCGGATACCGGTTTGCTGGCGAGCAAGGCCATGAGGAAAACCGGGATAATTGCCAATTTGTTCATATCGTTGTATTTTTAATGTTTGCCGTTGGTGCTTTTCCTACGCAGGGAACGCTCATTTTGAGACGAAGAAGCTTCCGTCTTCCGCGTAAGTGATATTGTATTTAAACAGGCTGTAGCCGGAAACCGTGCTGCAGAACCCTGTATAGGTGCTGAATTTCTGGCCGCATCTGCTTATGAACGCTTCATCCTCCTTGCTGTAGGTTACCTGGCAGTCGTTGCTCCTGCAGTCGAACGGGCAGGCCAGATCGAAAGCGACGAAAGGTTCGTCCATGTACCCGATGTGATAGACGAAGACCCCCCACATCCCTTGGTCTTCGAACACTTTGCTGTTGCCTGTGGCCATCAGCACATTGTCCAAGCTGTAGGGATAGACGCGGAAATTGACATCGATGTCTTCCCAAGGGATTTCCCCGTAATCCACCGGATCCCCGCAGCCGTGCAGCCCCAGGCAGAACAGCCCGATGCAAAAGCTCCCGAGGCAGTGGAAAGTCTTGGTAAAAAACGTTTTTCGTTGTTTGCGCCGTGATTCCGGCCTGGACAGATGTTTCTTTAAACTCGAACGCATAGCCCACAAAGTTACGTATTTTTTGAAAATATTGTAATTTAGCCGAAATAAACCCATCTGCGATATGGAAGAGCTGATAGGATTGCTGTTAGTGCTGCTTTTCGGAGGAATTGAAGCCTGGAACAAAGCCAAGAAGAAAAAAGCCAGGAAAGAGGCTGGGAGCGCGGGGCATCCGGGCAATCCCGAACCGGGGCCGGCCTCCGGAAGGCGGGGTCCGTCTTTGCCTGAAGCCTGGCCCGAGATAAGGATGGACGTTCCGGTCGAGCCGGACGTGCCGGTTTCGATGCCGGAGAGGGTTGTCCCGGTTTCCGAACCCGTCCTGGAGGCGATTGCTGCGCCCAAGACGGAACGGCAGGAGCCGCCGCTTGAGGCGGAAATCCTGAAAGAGGACAGGCTTGCCTGCGAGGACTCCGGTCAGGATTCGCTTCCCTCGAAAGACGTATTGCCAGGGACATCCATCTCTCTGCGGGACGCGGTGATAGCTTCCGTGGTACTGGAAAGGAAATATGTCTGAGGCTTCTTCCCGGGGCTGAGGCAAAAGATGCCTGTCGGGAGAGAAAATGCGGGGAATCAGCCTCCGATTCGGCCTGAATTGGCCTAGACGGGTTTTTGTATCGTTTTTTTTCGTACTTTTGCTTCGTGGTTCATGAAGCTATCGAGCCATATTAAGTCATGCAAGAATAATCAAAGCGAAGTTACGGGATGAGAGTCCCGTAACTTTTTTTGCAACAGGCCCGGCTTGTCCGGCCTTTGTTTTTATAAAGGAGGAACACGAACATGGGAGAAATCAAGTATTACAGCAAGGAAGGCTTGCAGAAGCTCAAGGATGAATTGGAATACCTGACCAAGGTGGAGCGCCCCAAAATCTCGCAGCAGATAGCCGAAGCCCGCGACAAGGGCGACCTGTCGGAAAATGCCGAATACGATGCGGCCAAGGAAGCCCAGGGATTGTGCGAGCTCAAGATTTCCAAATTGCAGATGGAGCTGGCAAACGCTCGTATCCTGGATGAGTCGAAGATGGACACCAGCAAGGTGCTGCTGCTTTCGACAGTTACCATCAAGAACCTTAAGAACGGAGCCAAGATGAAATACACCTTGGTCCCGGAGAACGAAGCCAACCTGAAGGAAGGCAAGATTTCCATCAGTTCTCCCATAGCCAAGGGTTTGCTGGGAAAAGAAGTGGGGGACAAGGTGGATGTAACCGTTCCTGCCGGCGTGATTCCTTTTGAAATAACCGAAATAACCCGATAAGATGGCAAGTATATTTTCTAAAATCGTGGCAGGAGAGATTCCCTGCTATAAAGTGGCCGAGGATGAGAACCATCTGGCTTTCCTGGACATTGCTCCCGTGGCGAAAGGCCATGTTTTGGTAATCCCCAAGAAAGAGATCGATTATGTTTTCGATATGGAGGATGCCGAGCTTGCCGGTTTGATGGTTTTCGCCAAGAAAGTGGCCAAAGCCTTGATCAAGGTCTGTCCTGCGCCCAAGATAGGCGTATCGGTCATAGGCTTGGATGTGCCTCATGCCCATGTGCATCTGGTTCCCATTCATGGAGTGACCGATATCGACTTCGGCAAGGAAAAGCTGAAGCTGCCCGAAGCGGAGATGAAAGAGCTTGCCGGCCGGATTCTGGCGGAGTTCGAAAACTTGTAATCGTTCTTGCTTCGCCTTTGGCCTAAGCGAGCTCAAAAAGCGGTGTGCCAGCTTGATAGGACGGCATGCCGCTTTTATTTTATCCGATCGGGATGGGAAGAAAGGAATTCGGCCCATGAGGATTTTTTCCGGGCCGTTTTTGCGGCAGATAAGGGAGAAAGGCCTTCCGGTGCCGCCTTTTCCCGTAGATCGTCGAACCGGCTGTGGATGCCGTGGCAGATAGCGGCCGCCAGCGCGTCGGTGGCATCCAGATGTTTGGGCGCTTCGCCCTGCATCCCGGTCAAGCGCAAAGCCATGGCGCAGACCTGTTCCTTGGAAGCGCTGCCTTTGCCTGTCAGGCTCTGCTTGATTTCCCGCGGCGAATATTCATGCACTTCCAGCCCCTTGGAAAGGGATGCCGCAATGGCAACCCCTTGCGCCCGGCCTAATTTGAGCAAGGCCTGGACATTTTTCCCATAGAAGGGACTTTCGATGGAAAGGTATTGTGGAGCATAAGCTTCGATAAGCCGCAGTACTTCCTCCAATATGAGCTCCAGGCGACGTAGCGGGTCGGGCTCTTTCCGCAAATCCAGCACCCCCATTTCTTTGCATTCGAAATGCTGGCCATCGGTCTTGACCACGCCGTGCCCCATAAGCCGGGTGCCAGGGTCAATCCCGAGAATGGTTTTTCCTTTCCGGATTTCTTGCATCTTGTCAATATCCTTTTTGCAGCAGGAATTCTGCCAGTTGCAGGTCGAACGGACGGGTAATCTTGATGTTCTGCAGGAGGCCTTCGCAGAGCCGGATGGGGTTTCCGGATGCCTCCGCAAGCGAGGCTTCGTCCGTGAACGACCGGCAGTCTTGTCTTTGGAAATCGGCCTGCAGAGTGCTCAGCCGGAAGCATTGAGGGGTTTGGATGCTGCGGATACGCTGCCGGTCTATGGCATGCGACAGCGTTTCGTCTGCCTGGGCACTGTCCATGTAGCGGAAACTCTCGGGCGGCGTGATGCAGGGAATCGCGTTGCCATGCTCCCAGGCCGTGTTGAGGCAGTTGCGCAGAAATTCGGGATTGATGAAAGGGCGTACCCCGTCGTGGATGCCTACGATGCATTCCGGCGTGGTGGCCGGTAGGGCTTTGAGTCCGTTCAAGACCGATTCCGAGCGGGTTTTCCCTCCCGGAGCCAATAGGAATGTTTCTTCCGGTTTCAGATATCGTTGCTGGATTTCGCGCCAGCTGTCCAGTTGGTCTTCGGGAAGGACTATCACGATGGAAGAGAACAGTCCCGTATGGAAAAAACGCCGGAAGGTATGGACCAGGATAGGAATTCCGCCTATGGGAAGGAACTGTTTGGGAACAGCCGATTCCATCCGGCTTCCATGGCCACCGGCCACGATGACGGCTGCCGCAGGAAACGGCAAAGCCATCCGATTGTTTTTAGAGGATAAGCATGGCATCGCCGAAAGTCAGAAAGCGGTATTTCTTATCGATGGCTTCTTGGTAAGCCTTCATGATCAAATCATACCCGCCGAAGGCGCAAACCGACATGAAGAGGGATGACAGGGGCGCATGGAAGTTGCTGACCATGCAGTTGGGGATGCTGAATTCGTAAGGAGGAAAAATGAACTTGTTGGTCCAGCCGTCAAAAGGCTTGAGCTTGCCGCCGAAAGATACCGAACTTTCCAGCCCCTTGAGCACGGAAGTCCCTACGGCGCAGACCTTCTTCTTCTCGTCGATGGCCCGGTTCACGATGAGGGTGGTTTCTTCCGGGATATGCAGTTCCTCGGAATCGACCCGATGTTTGGTCAAGTCCTCCACATCTATTTCCCGTACATTGCCCAAGCCGCAGTGCAGGGTCAAGAACGCAGAGTCGATTCCTTTTATTTCCATTCGTTTCAACAAAGAGCGGCTGAAGTGAAGCCCGGCCGTGGGCGCCATTACAGCCCCTTCCTGCTTGGCAAAAACAGTCTGGTAGCGTTCTTCGTCTTCCGGTTCTACCTTGCGGACCTCCAGGATATGGTCGGGCAGCGGCGTGGTGCCCAATTTATAAATCAGGGCCTTGAAATTTTCATACGGTCCATCGTAAAGGAAACGCAATGTCCGGCCCCGGGATGTCGTGTTGTCGATTACTTCGGCTACCAGCTCGTCGTTTTCGCCAAAATAAAGTTTGTTCCCGATACGGATTTTCCGTGCCGGGTCCACATATACGTCCCATAACAAGGATTCCCGGTTGAGTTCCCGCAGCAGGAACACCGTAATCATCGCACCGGTCTTTTCTTTTTCCCCCGAAAGGCGAGCGGGGAAAACCCGGGTGTCGTTCATCACCATCACGTCGCCTTCGTTGAAATACTTGATGATGTCTTTGAAGATTTTGTGCTCGATTTTCTGCTTTTTCCGGTCCACTACCATCAATTTGCAATCGTCCCGATCGGGTGTAGGGTGGGTGGCGATAAGTTCGGATGGCAGGTTGTAGTTGAACTGCGACAGTTTCATCTCTCCACGATTTTAAGTTGGTCAGGGGAACCGGACTTTGCAGAGGTGTTGCCGCAAATATTTGGTTTCTTGGCTATTACCTCTGTTCTTGACAGGGTAGAATCTCCCCAAAAAGGGGGCAAAGATAAAAAGAAGCAAGTGAAAAGTCAAGAGGTTACGCCCTCTTTCTTGTGCAAGAAGTCGTCAATCTGCTGGGCTTCCGCCACGTGGAAATTTCCGATACGGGTTCGGCGCAGCGCCGACAGATAAGCCCCGCAACCCAGGTATTCCCCGAAATCCCGCGCCATGGCCCGGATATAAGTCCCTTTGCTGCATACGATCCGGAAATCTACTTCGGGCAAGGCGACACGGCTGATTTCAAATTCTTGGATTTGAATGGGTTTGGCTTCCAGCTCCAGCTCTTTGGAGGCCCGTGCGTATTGGTAAGCCCTTTTGCCTTGCACCTTGACCGCGGAAAAGACCGGGGGGACTTGCAGGATATCTCCTGTAAAGTGAGCGGCCGCTTCTCGGATGCGGGCCTCGTCGATGCCTTCCAGCGGGCCGCCTTCTTCCACCTCGCTTTCCAGGTCATGGCTTTTGGTCGTGGCACCTAGTACGAAAGTGCCGGTATATTCCTTTACTTGCGCTTGGTAGCTTTCTATTTTCTTGGTGAAGCTGCCGGTGCATACAATCAGCAGCCCCGTGGCCAAAGGGTCGAGCGTGCCGGCATGCCCGGTCTTGACCCTGCGGCCCACGATGCGATGCGCCCAGTTCCTGACACGGCTTACCACATTGAACGAAGTCCAGCCCAAAGGTTTGTCGATCAGGAAAACCTGTCCTTGTTCCAAGGGATGCCGGTCTTCGGTTTGCTTGTTGTGTTCCACGGATAGAGACTTTACAGATGAAACCGCCAGAGGGTTTGCCTATCGCGAAGATTTCAGTTCGGCCAGCTCTTTTTCCACTTGAGCCAGGCGATCCACAATGGAATCCAGGTTCTTGAAATGCACGCAAGAACGGCGGAAGATGGCCGGGTCCAAGGGAGGTGCCCCGATCAGCACGGCCTTTTCCTTGCGGATTGAACCCGGTACCCCGGTCTGGGCGGCCAGCATGACCCCGTTGGCGATCGTGCTGTGCCCGGCTACGCCGACTTGGCCGCCGAACATGCAGTTTTCGCCTACTTTGGTAGAGCCGGCGATACCCACTTGGGAAGCCATCACGGTGTTCTTCCCGACCACTACGTTATGTCCGATTTGAATCAGGTTGTCGAGCTTGACCCCTTCCTTGATGACGGTGGACCCCATCGTGGCCTTGTCCACGCAGGTGTTGGCCCCGATTTCCACATTGTCTTCCAGGATCACGTTCCCGATCTGGGGGATCTTCTCGTAGCTGCCATTGTTGGGCGCGAAGCCGAAACCGTCCGCGCCGATGACCGCTCCCGCCTGGAGGATGCAAGCCTTTCCGATTTGGGTATGGGGATAGATTTTCACTCCAGGGTAGAGGAGGCAGTTCTCTTTCATTTTCACTTGGCTGCCGATGTAGCATTGAGGATAAATCTTGCAGCCGTCCCCGATTTCGGCCCCGGAGGCAATCACTACGAACTCGCCGATATAGACATCCTTGCCGATTTTGGCATCGGGCGCGATATACGCCAATTCCGAAATTCCCGGTTTGGGCGTGGTGTATTCGTTGTAGAAGGCCAGCAGCCGGGCGAAGGCCTCGTAGGAGTTGCCGACCCGGATTAGCGCCGCTTGCACCGGATGCTCGGGCTTGAAATCGGCATTGACGATAACCGCCGTGGCTTTGGTGTCATATATATAATGGGTGTATTTGGGGTTGGCCAGGAACGTCAATCCTCCTTGGTGGCCTTCTTCAATCTTGCAGAGGGTATGGACCGAAGCCTCGGGATTCCCGCCTTCTACGGTTCCTCCTAGAATTTCCGCGATTTTGGAAAGGGTGAAATTGAGCATGCTAAATCGTTTTAAGGTGGGTGTCCGGCCGATTCCCGAAGCGGGGCATTCCGGATACCGCCGAAATTTACGTAAATAAAAAAATTAATACAAAAGTAGCATTTTTTCCGTAAGTGAACGAAAAACATTATCTTCGCAAATTGTGCCGTAGTGGCAAGGAAACAGATTCTGAAGAATGGATACAAACAGACAGCAGAAGATAAACAGGCTCTTGCAGCGGGAGCTGGGTGAAATATTCCGGGTGGAAATGCAGCCTTATTTCCCCGGTATCATGATGACAGTCACTTTTATTCGGATTACTCCGGATTTGTCGGTGGCGCGGGTCAACTTGAGCCTCTTCCCCGACCAGCACAAAGAAGAGACTTTGAAGAAAATCAAAGCGCGGACCGCCGAAATCCGCGGGCTTCTCGGGCAAAGGATCCGGAACCAGCTGCGGATAGTGCCGCGGCTGGAGTTTTTCATCGACGACACCTTGGATAGGGTGGAACGGATAGAAGAACTGTTGAAGCAGTAGGCGCGTCCATGTTTCCGGCACGCACCCCATCGGGCTTTTGATAATCCAGAGAGAAAGAACGTGAACCTTCCATTTTTCATAGCAAGACGGTATTTCCGGGCCAAAAAGACCCCTTTGGTGCGCCTTATAGGCCGCGTGGCCGTGTTGAGCATAGCTGTCAGCACGGCAGCCATGGTGCTGATTCTTTCGGTGATGAACGGGATGAACCGTTTTGTGGCCGAACGCTTCTGGGGGGTGGATCCGGATTTGAAAATAGAAGCAGTGCAAGGAAAGTTCTTCGAGGAAGGGGACCTGTTGGAAAGAGTGCGGAAAACCGAGGGCGTGATGTCGGCTTCGGCGGTCATCGAGGACCAGGCCCTTCTGGTCTACGGAGAGCAGACGGCAATGGTTCGGCTCAAAGGCGTGGATACCGCGTTCGAGCGCGTGTCGGATATATTGTCCCAGGTCTATTCCGGCCAATATAACTTGGAAACAATAGACGATGCCGCATTAGTGCTGATGGGGGGCGGAGTCTATAACCAGATGCAGATACCTCCCGCCAACGGGAGTGCCTGCCGGCTGTATACGGTCGATGCCGACCGGCTTTCAGGACCGTTCGCGATGCAGCAGGCGGTCTCCTCCTATGCGGTTTACCCTTCGGGGCTTTTCAGCAGCATACCGGAATATGACAACCAATACCTGTTCTGCAACCTGGGGTTCGCCCGACGGGTATTCGATGCCGGTTCCCGGCTTTCGGCCGTGGAAGTCAAGGTGAAACCCGGCTTCCGTCTGGCCGAAGTGCAAGACCGGCTGCGCCAGGAAACCGGCAATGCCTACGTGGTCAAGGATCGGATTGAGCAGCAGCAGACCATGTTCCGGAGCATGAAGGCCGAGAAGCTGATTGTGGTGGCCGTATTCGCCTTTGTGATGCTGATTGCCACCTTTACGATGGTGGCCAACCAGATGCTTCTGATATATGAAAAGCGCCATGATATAGGGATTCTGTCCAGCATGGGGATGCGGACGGAACGTTTGCAGCTGCTTTTTTTGTTGCATGGGGTCTTGGTAAGCCTGTGGGGGACATTGTCCGGTGTGTTTTTCGGAAGTTTGCTTACCTTTGGGCAGCAACGTTTCGGCTGGGTCCGGCTGGGAGGCGGTTCGGGCAGTTATATTACCGATGCCTACCCGGTTAGCTGGCAGGTCGGCGATGTGCTTGCCGTGGTGGCGATAGGGCTATGTATCGGCATTCTGGCTTCGGTTTTGCCGTTGAAGCAGGTGGCTTCCTTCGCCGGCAAAATCAGGGGAGGCGTGTGATAAGGTGTAATCTGCTGCGTTGCGCAAGGGATTCGAAAATGCTCACGTACGGAAGTACGCTCCGCTTTTCTCAGCCTTGCGACGCCTTGCATCTTACACCTTCTGACACGCCTCCGGGGAAAGCAGGATAATGGGATATCGGCGGCCTTGCCGTCGGGGCTTTGGTGGGCGCGTTTGTTTTGTAATAAAATTAAAAAGAATATAATAATGAAAGCCAATCATTTGTGCGTAACGAACACCTTGACACGGAAAAAGGAAGCCTTTGAACCTTTGCATGCGCCCTTGGTCGGGATGTATGTCTGCGGACCGACGGTTTACGGCGATCCGCATTTGGGCCATGCCCGTTCGGCGGTTACGTTCGATATCATATTCCGCTACCTGAAGCATCTGGGCTACAAGGTTCGTTACGTGCGCAATATCACCGATGTGGGGCATCTGGAACACGATGCCGACGAGGGGGAAGACAAGATAGCCAAGAAAGCCCGCCTGGAGCAGCTCGAACCGATGGAAGTGGCGCAGCATTATGCCAACCGCTACCACGAGTTCATGGACAAGATGGGGGTGCTGAGGCCTTCTATCGAACCCTTGGCCTCGGGGCATATCATCGAGCAGATAGAACTGGTGAAGCGTATTCTAGAAGCCGGTTTCGCTTACGAGGTGAACGGTTCGGTCTATTTCGATGTACCTAAATACAACGAGAAATATCCATACGGCCAGCTTTCGGGCCGGGTCTTGGACGAGCTTCTGGCCACGACCCGCGACAATCTGGCTTCGCAGGACGAAAAGCGCAATCCGGCCGACTTCGCGCTTTGGAAGAAAGCCATGCCGGAGCATATCATGCGCTGGCCGTCCCCTTGGGGGGATGGTTTCCCCGGTTGGCATACCGAATGCACGGCCATGTCGCACAAGTATCTGGGGCAGCCTTTCGATATTCACGGAGGCGGCATGGACCTGATGTTCCCGCATCATGAGGCGGAAATCGCGCAGGCGAACGCGGCTTACGGGCATCAGCCCTGCCGTTATTGGCTACATAACAATATGATTACCATCAACGGCAAGAAGATGGGCAAGTCTTTGGGCAACTTCATCACCTTGGACGAGTTCTTCACCGGGAATCATCCGGCATTGACCCAGGCTTACGACCCGATGACGATTCGTTTCTTCATCTTGCAGGCGCATTACCGCAGCACGCTCGATTTCAGTAATGAAGCCTTGCAGTCGGCCGAGAAAGGCTTGCAGCGCCTGATGCAGATCAAGCCGGCCTTGGACAAGGTGAAGGCCGTGGCCGGGGAGCAGGTTTCCGAGGGCTTGAAGAAGATAGAAGAAGCCTGCTATGCCGCCATGGACGATGATTTCAATACGCCGGTGGTCATTGCCAACCTGTTCGAACTGGTCAAGCTGGCTAATTCGGCTTCTGACAATAAGGCAGTCTTTACCCAGGCCGATTTGAGCTTGGCAAGGAAGTTGTACGAGGATTTCGTGGAAGATATATTGGGATTGTCGTCTTCTGTGGCGGAGGGTGGCAAATCGGCCGAAAGCCTGGAAGGCGTGATGGAAATCCTGTTGGAAATCCGGGCCAAGGCTAAAGCCGATAAGGACTTCGCCACTTCCGATTTGATTCGTGACAAGTTGAAGGCGGTGGGAATCGCGGTGATGGACGGGAAGGACGGCGCCAGCTGGAAACAAGAGTAATAACGTTAAAAAAGAGAAGAAATGATACTGCAAGTAGTTGCCAATAATCCGGCCAATACGGGAATTCCGATGATTTGGCTGATTTTCGGGGCGCTGATGATCCTGAGCTTCATTGTCCAGGCGAGCCTTAAACGAAAATTCAACCGCTATGCCAAAGTGCCGTTGCCATACGGCATGACCGGCAAGGATGTGGCGGAAAAGATGCTGCATGACCACGGCATCAACGATGTGAGCGTGGTCTGCATCCCGGGCATGTTGTCCGATCATTACAATCCGGCTACCAAGACGGTGAACCTGAGTCAGAGTGTCTTTAGCGGCAACAGCATTGCCGCTGCTGCGGTGGCGGCTCATGAATGCGGCCATGCCGTGCAGCATGCCACGGCCTATTCCTGGCTCAAGATGCGTTCGGCCTTGGTGCCTTTCGTCAGCTTCAGCGACCGTATCGTGATGTGGGTCCTGCTGGCCGGCATCCTGATGGTACAGTCTTTCCCGCAGCTGCTGTTGCTGGGGATCCTGCTTTTCGCTGTCACCACCTTGTTCAGTTTCGTCACCTTGCCGGTTGAAATCAACGCCAGCCAGCGGGCGGTGGCTTGGCTCGACAATGCCGGAATCACCACGTCCGAAACCCGTCCCATGGCTGTCAGCGCCTTGCGGTCGGCTGCTTATACATATGTGATTGCGGCTTTGACTTCGTTGGCGACGTTGTTGTATTATATTATGATTTACCTCAACAACCGGGAATAAAAGCATTTTGGAGGCGGTCTGCTTCGTTGCGAGCCTTGCGCGGCTTGGTCACGTACAAGGGTACGCTCCCGCGCCGCGCGTCGGCTCGACGCCTCGCATCCCATCCTCCAAAATGCTTTTATTGATGAGCGGAGTTGACGGGCTTGGCTCAATCGCGTGCCTTGCACTTCATCGCTCAAAATAAGTTTACTGGGTGTGGGGTTATGTACGGAAGTGCGCTCCGGGATGGGGTGTGGAATGATTTTGGCTGAAGTGGGGTATCGCCTGCCGATTTATTTTGTATCTTCGCAAGGTTGTAGAAAGACGGTTTGAAGGGAAACGGATTGATTAAGAATAAAATCTAAAATTTATATAATTATGAGCCAGATTGATTGGAAAAGTTTGCCTTTCGGTTATTTCAAGACCGATTACAATGTCCGCGCTTACTACAAGGACGGCAAATGGAGCGATCTCGAAGTTCGCGACGATGAAATGATTAACCTTCACATGGCTGCCACCTGCCTCCATTACGGACAGGAAGCCTTCGAAGGGATGAAAGCTTTCCGGGGCAAGGACGGCAAGATCCGTTTGTTCCGTCCCGATGAAAACGCCAAACGTTTGGTTCTTTCCGCCAACGGTATCCTGATGCAGCCGGTTCCGACCGACCTCTTCATCGAAGCTTGCAAGAAAGTGGTGAAACTGAACGAGAAATTCGTTCCTCCTTACGGAGAAGGCGCTTCTTTCTACCTGCGTCCGTTGTTGATCGGTTCGGGTGCCGAAGTAGGGGTTAAGCCGGCCAAGGAATACATGTTCATCGTGTTCGGCGGTCCGGTAGGTCCTTATTTCAAGAGCGGTTTCAAGCCCGTTCCTATGCAAATCGTGAAGGACTACGACCGTGTGGCTCCGCTGGGTACAGGTCTGTTCAAGGTGGGCGGCAACTACGCTGCTTCCTTGCGTGCCAGCGAACGTGCTCACGAAGAAGGCTATTCCACCGTGTTGTTCCTCGATTCCAAACAGCACAAGTACATCGATGAAGCCGGTCCGGCCAACTTCTTCGCCATCAAGGGCAACAAGTACATCACGCCCGATTCCAATTCGATTCTGCGTTCCATTACCAATATGAGCTTGCAGCAGATTGCCGCCGATATGGGTTTGGAAGTAGAACGCCGTCCTATCGAAGAAGAAGAATTGGCTACCTTCGACGAAATCGGTGCCTGCGGTACGGCTGCCGTTATCTCGCCCATCAGCAAGATTGTGGATCGTTCCACCGGCAAGGAATACGTGGTAAGCAAGGACGGCCAGCCCGGTCCTATCTCCACCAAGCTGTACCATGCTTTGAAAGCCATCCAGGAAGGGGAAGCCGAAGACAAGCACGGCTGGAACCTGATTCTGGACTAATCCTGGCTCCCAGCACGGCAATGTTTTCTGCCGTTTAGGAATCTTGAAAAGAGAAGAGATTGCCGAGCATTTATTCTAAGAGGCCGCTTCCAACGAATGCTGGAAGCGGCCTCTTTACGTAAAAATCCTTTCTTCTCTTGTCCTCTATAGCAAACAAAGCCTAATCTTCTTAAAAGATTCTATTTCTTCTTCGTTGTACGTTTACTGCAATGTGATTTGATACAAGAGGAAAGCCCAGATGTCGGACGGCGCGAGTTCAGGGACTAGGAGGAAAGGTTTCTGCCCGCAGCGTCGGCCGGATTGTTCCTGCACGTAGGCCGAGATCGCGTAATATCCGGAATCGCCTTCCGTCAGGATAGCCGGAATCCGGCCTTTGAGCAGAGAGGGGCTGGAATGATAGTGTTCGGACCGGAAAGAGGTGCTTTCTTTCGGCAAGGCATTGTTGGCGGTATATGGCTCGATGGCTTCCGTGGTCAGTTCAAGGAAGGACATCGTTCGGGTAGTGGAATCTTCGGTCTGCCTTTGGTTCAATATCGATATTTCCGACAAGGAGGTTTGGGGAGGATTTTTCCGCAGCTTTTGCCAAAATTCCGTTCGGCAAGAATCCGGTGCCGGTTCGATAACGGCTGCTTGGAAAAGGTCTCCCCGCCAAAAGACGGATTCTTCAGCCAGTGGATATTCTTGCCCCAAGGCCAGCAAGGCCAGGCGGGAAGGCGTAGAGAAAGAGTTCGCTATAAGATAATTAGCCGAAAAGACGAGGTCACCCGTACTTAACTTGATCGGCTTTTCAACGGTATATTGCTTTACATGCCGTCGTACTTCATCCGGGTTGGATAAAAAACGCCGGTAGGCCCATTTTCGTTCCTCTATATTGGCTTTTACCGTGTCCCGGTAGATTCGTTGGCGCAAGGAGTCGGCTTTGGCAAAAAAGAGGCTGCTGTCCTGGATACTGACATGCCGGATTCCCCCTGCCACGGCTAGGATACCCCCTCGATTAAAAAAGCTTTCCGGAATCCGGACAGGTTCGTGGCATGTTCGAGGGCAGGGCATCAGTACTACGGGATTGTTCCCATCCTCCCAGAGCACACCTTGATAGAAAAGATACAAAGGAATCCCGTTTGCCGATAAGCTGTCCCGTCTGATTCCATCCGGCAGCGCAATGCCGAGAGGGGACAAGTATTCCCAGGAAACCGTCTTTTTCCCATCCTCGTTTTCTTCCCTGTCCTTTTTAAGAACCATCCGTATTCCGTTGAGGTATGCTTGCGCGGTTTCCTCCTGTTTCCGTATCCAATAGGCTTTATCTTCCACCAAGCTGTCACTTTGCAGCCAAAGGAAAGGCTCGCAGAACTTCCATTCAGGCTTGACTTGGAAATGGGAATCCAACGCATGCGCCAGTATCGAGTAGCCGGGGTAAGGATTGTCCGGCCTCGGATGCTTCCATGCCGTTCCGTTTGCCTTCCTGCCTGTGTCCGGCAGGAACATCTCGGCGAAATATTTCTTCTTGGCGTAGGGGAATTCCAAGTCTTCGACGTTTTGTTCCCGGCAGGAACAGAACAGCAGGAGACCCAGGACGAATCCGAACCACGGCAGGCGATGAACAGGATGGAGAATGTGCGGCATGTGACTGATTTGAGAATCGGGAAAAGGAACGGTCGGGCAAACTTAAAGAATCGGGAAACTTAAAAAAGAGAGTGTGTCGGGATTTCCCTCGGCACACTCTCCCTGCAGCGATGCGGTTTTGGCAGGCCGCTTTTTTATTTAGCAGACCGGGCTGAATTCAATCAGCAAGGCATGTTTGGGGATGCTGTGGCCTTCTTCCACGCAGATGGACTTGACAATGCCGTCCACAGGGGCCAGCAGCTCGTTATCCATTTTCATTGCATCCAGAATCAGCACCTTGTCGCCTTTCTTCACTTTGTCGCCCACTTTGACGCAAATCTGGCGGACCGTCCCCGGCATGAAGGCCTCCATATTATAAGGACTTACATGGCGGTATGGCGTCTTATGCTTGTATTTGACCGAAAGTTCCGTCTCGTACTGTCCTGTAGGCAGATTCAAGCTTTCCATTTTTTCTGTTGTTTCCATTTGAAAATCAATATGAAGTTAAGTCAAATTGAGAGGTCGAACTTTTTTGTTCGAATATAGGAAGTCAGCGTGTTAGAACGGGCAAGATGCGAAGCTGCCAAGGAAGAGGAGGCAGGAGCGTACTTCTGTACGTGACTGCCTCCGAACTCCGCAGGCAATGATGCAGATTGCCCGTTATCACGCGCTGATTTTAAAATGGGGGAAGTCCATGCTTCCGACAAGGCGCTTCCACATGCTTGTCCTTGCTCAGTTCCAGCGCACGGGCCACCGCTTGGCGGGTTTCCTGAGGTTCGATGACCGAATCCACATATCCATAGCCGGCCGCCACATACGGATTAGCGAACTTGGCACTGTACTCGGCCACTTTTTCCTTGCGGGTTTCTTCCGGATTTTCCGATTCCTTGATTTCCTTGCGGAAAATGATGTTGGCGGCTCCGGCTGAACCCATCACCGCGATTTCTGCCGTAGGCCAAGCAAACACGAAATCGGCATGCAAGTGGTTGGAACACATGGCAATGTATCCGCCGCCGTACGCCTTGCGCAAGATAACGGTAATCTTGGGCACAGTGGCTTCCGAATACGCATACAGGATCTTGGCACCGTGACGGATTACCCCTGCATGTTCCTGGTCAACCCCCGGCAGGTATCCCGGCAGGTCCACGAAAGTTACCAAAGGAATGTTGAAGGCATCGCAGTAACGGATAAAGCGGGCGCATTTGTCGGAGCTGTCCACATCCAGAACCCCGGCCATCACTAACGGCTGGTTGGCCACGAAGCCCACCGTCTGCCCGTCGATACGGCCGAAGCCCACCACGATGTTCGGCGCGAAAAGCTCCTGCACTTCGAGGAACTGGGAATCATCGGAGATAGCCTTGATGACATGGCGCACATCGTAAGGCTTGCGCACATCGTCCGGGATGATGTTTTCAATCTCGTAGGTCTTCTGCGGAGCCTTAGGCGCCGTTGCTTCGGCCTTTTCCCGGTTGTTGCGCGGGATATAGCTGAGCAATTCCTTGATTTGCGCAAAGCATTCCTGCTCGGTCTTGGCATAGAAATGCGCGTTGCCCGTGATTTCGGCATGGGTGCGGGCGCCGCCAAGATCTTCCTGCGAGATTTCCTCGCCCAATACCGACTTGATGACTTCCGGTCCGGTGATGAACATCTTGGAAACCTGGTCAACGACGAATACGAAGTCTGTCAATGCCGGGGAATATACAGCACCGCCGGCGCACGGGCCTAAGATGACCGAAAGCTGCGGAATCACGCCCGATGCCTTGGTGTTACGGTAGAAAATTTCCCCATAACCGGCCAAAGCGCGGACCCCTTCCTGAATACGGGCTCCCCCCGAGTCGTTGATGCCAATCAGAGGCATCTGCATGTTAATGGCGTGATCCATGACCTTGCAAATCTTCATGGCATGCATGAAGCCGAGCGAGCCACCGGTCACCGTGAAGTCTTGGGCGTAAATGCATACCGGACGGCCGTTGACCGAGCCTGTGCCGGCAACCACCCCGTCCCCGGCCAGATATTTCTTTTCCATCCCGAAATCCCGGGCCGAGTGCTGGATGAAAAGGTCCAGTTCTTGGAACGAACCCGGGTCCAGAATGCTGTCGATTCGTTCACGGGCGGTGAGTTTTCCGCTCTCTTTCTGCTTGGCAATGGCCTTTTCGCCACCACCGGCCATGGCCGTCTGCTTGCGTTGCCGCAAGTCGGCGCATTTTTCTTGGTTTGTAGACATTGTGATGAAGTTTAGTTACAACAAAAGGACGGGGACGGGCAAGGGTGCCAGGGCCGCGTCTGCAAATCCGTACTTGTCTAATCAATCTACAAAGATAGTGAAAGTCGAGCGCAGAGCCAAGCGCTTCCCTTGCTTGAGCTATGCCGAGACGCATCCTATCTTCGGTGCGAAGCAATCAAAGATAGTGAAAGTCGAGCGCAGAGCCAAGCACTCCCTTGCTTGAGCTTTGCCGAGACGCATCCTATCTTCGGCGAAGCCAAAGGTAATGAATCTTGACATAATATTGAAACATGATACGTATCAGCATGAAACCCAAAAAAACGAAAAGACATGGTAACTGTAAAAGTCAAATTCCACCGGTTGTCGCCCCAAGACGAATTGGGGACAATCTATTATTCTGTCACCCAAGCGGGTGAAAGGAAAAGAGTGCTTACCGATATCCGTTTGTATGCTTGGCAATGGGATGCCAGGCATGAATGCGTGGCCTTGCACGGGAAAGGGTCGGACAGCATGCTGCTGGAAGTGCAGGAAAGGATAGACGGTGATGTGACCTATTTAGGGAATCTGCTTAAGGAAAGGGAACGCTCCGCTTTCAGGCACTCGCTGGACGATACCCTTCGAGCTTTCCGGGAATCGGCTCGGCAAAAGACTTTTTTGGATTATTTCAGAAGCCAGATTATTCAGTTGCAAGTCAAGGAAAAATTCGGTACGGCACGGAATTACCACCGGACCTTGAACAGTTTCCGCCATTTTTTGGGAGGGGAAGACCTTCTGCTTTCGGAATGCACCGATGCCTTGATTTCCTCTTACGACGACTGGCTTTCGACCCGGCATGTGGTCAGGAACACGAAGTCTTTCTACATGCGGATTCTCCGTTCGGTATACAACAAGGCGGTGAAGCAGGGGCTGACCAAGCAGAAATTCCCGTTCGAGGAAGTCTACACAGGCGTGGACCAGACCCGCAAGCGTGCCATGGACGAAAGTTACCTGCTGCGGCTTTCCCGCCTGGCGCTGCCTTCCTGCTCTTTGCTCGGCTTGAGCCGGGATGTATTCCTGTTCAGCTATTACACCCGAGGCATGTCGTTTGTGGACATTGCTTACTTGAAAAAAGAAGACTTGCGGAATGGCATGATCCATTATGTGCGGCGCAAGACCGGACAGAGCCTGTTTGTCCGCATAGAGCCCTGCATGTGGGAAATCATACGCCGGTATGAAGAGTCTTGCCGCAATACGCCCTATGTCTTCCCTTTTGTGAAAAGCCAGGAGCCTTTCCGGGCGTTCCGGCAGTATCAAGGGGCATTGACACGGTATAACCGTAGTCTGAAACAGCTGGGAGAGATGATAGGTTTGGACCGGCCACTGTCTTCCTACATGGCACGGCATACCTGGGCCACGGCAGCCCGGGATCATCATATCCCTCTGGCTGTCATCAGTGCCGGGATGGGGCATGCCTCGGAGAAGACCACCCGGATTTACCTGGCCAGCTTGGAAAACTCCGTCATAGACCAGGCAAACAAGCTGTTGCTGGAAGCTTTCGATGCATGAGCCTGTCTCTTCGCAAGAGACCTGCAAGGCATTGAAAAAACAGGGAATAACCTTATCCGATAGGTTTTTTGACGGGCTTGGGCGGTACCGATTGTGGTTGAGTGCTTCCATCACATTTAATTTCAAGAAGCATCAAAAAACAGATTGTGTGCTTATTGCAAATACCCACAGGTCTCTTGCGAAGAGACGGGAGGCTCTACAATATGTTTTAAGGGCGAAAAAGGTTGTTTATATGGTTTTTTTCAGATACCTTTGCCTGCGATTAGACAGCGCGAAAGTGCGGTTTGGTCGAAGACCCGAAAAAACTGCATAGTAAAAGTATTAAATTGCGGTGAATCAGTAATTTATAAATACTTTTAAGCCCCTTAGGTATGTCCTCCCCCATCATAAATGACGGGCTAAGATGCCGGGAACGGTCTGCGGTCGGGCGCAGGCGGCCCGGAAAAATGAGGAGCCATGGACAGAGAGCAAGAAGTGTGGTTCGCCATGCGTGCTACTTACCGTAGGGAGATGAAAGCGAAGCAGTTGCTGGAAAGCTACGGCATAGAGAGTTTTGTGCCGATGCGCTACAGCGATACCGTGCGGGCGGGGCGGAAGCAGAAACGGCTCGTGCCGGCCATACACAATCTTATCTTTGTGCGTTCCTCTTGGCAGCGGCTCAAGGAGATTAAGCCGAAAGCCCCCTACCTCCAATATATCATACGGGAAGACGAACAAAAGCAGAAGAAAGCCTTGGTTGTCCCGGACAGGCAGATGGACGATTTCATCCGTCTGGTCCAGACCTATTCCGAAAACTTGGTGTATGTGGAGCCGAAACCGCAGGAATGGAGAAAAGGGCAGCGGGTACGGATTACCGACGGACCGTTCCAAGGACAGGAGGGCGAGTTTGTGAGGTTGGCCGGGATAAAAGGCAAATCGGTAGTGGTATCTGTAGCCGGAGTGGTGGCGGTGGCCATTACGACCGTGCCGGCCTCTTGCGTCGAAAAGATAGCCGAAGCGGGTGCGGATGCCCGGAAAAGCAAGAAAGAGAAACGAATACAGAATATACGATGACATTTTCATCCACTCGACGATGAGCGGGTCTTCCCGATAAAAATCCACTACGTTATTTCCTCCTTTTTCCCCCAGAAAAAATCCCCCACCTGAGAAAGAACTAAAACGGAACATTGATAAACAGACAACGGATTTTATGGATATGTGGTTGATAAACACCCTGTTGGCCTGCCTTGTGAGCGCGGTGTTCACTAGCGTGCTGATTCCCAAGATACTGCTGGTGTCGTTCCGCCGAAGATTGTTCGACCCGGTGGATAGCCGGAAAATCCATCAGGGCATCATTCCCCGCTTGGGAGGCATTGCGTTCATGCCCTCCATCTTCTTTACGATACTCCTGCTGGTGGGCCTTAACACCGCATTCGCCCAGGGCGAGCTGTGGCGGAACATACAAACCAATATCACCGAGATATCCTTTACCTGCTGCGCCTTGCTGCTGCTGTATATTACCGGTATCGTCGACGATATGATCGGGGTCCGTTACAAGAACAAGTTTGTCGTGCAGATACTCTGCGGCATACTGTTGGTGGCTGCCGGCTTGGCCTTGCACAATCTTGGCGGGGTGTTGGGGATACAACAACTGTACAGGCCTCTGGGCTTTTTGCTGACCATCCTGGTGGTGGTGTTCATTGTCAATGCCATCAATCTGATAGACGGTATCGACGGGCTAGCCTCCGGCTTGACTATCGTGGCGATGAGCTATTTCGGGGTCCTCTTCATTGAAGAACGCCAATTGGCTTACGCCGTGCTTTCCTTTGCCACGGTAGGCACTTTGCTGCCGTTCTTCTATTATAATGTGTTCGGCAACGTGAACCGGGGACGGAAACTCTTCATGGGCGATACAGGCTCCTTGACCATGGGTTTGATTCTGGCTTTCTGCGGCTTGCGTGTAGCCAATTCCGTTTCCCTGCCCGCCATCGGGATAAATACCATGGTGGCGGCATTCGCCCCTTTGCTGGTGCCCTGCATGGATGTGGTGCGGGTATTCTTTGTCCGGATCCGTTCGGGCAAGAATCCCTTCACGCCCGACAAGAACCATATACACCACAAACTCCTGGCCATCGGAGTGTCTGCCCGCTGGGCGATGATCACGATTGTGCTGATTTCCGCTTTCTTGACGGTAATGAACGTGGTGCTGGCCCGATGGGTCAACATCAATATCCTGCTGGTGGGCGATGTGCTGCTGTATACGGCCTTCAATTACTGGCTGAGCTATAAGCGTCGTCAGCGCGAAGCCAAAGCGGAATAAAGAGGCAAAAGAGATAGAGGGTAAAATAGAAATAGAAAAAGAAACATCATGAGACACAGAGTCTTTAGAGCGCTGCTGCCCGTGTGGGGGCTGTTGTTCTTCGCTTCCTGCTCGGTACATAAGCAGGTGGCGTATTTCCAAGATGTCAAGGGCGATACGATACAGGAAATCGCCATGCCGGTGGCCGATCCCACGCCCATCACCTTGAAGCCGGAAGACAAGATTTCGATTGTGGTCAACAGCCAGGACCCGCAATTGAACCCCTTGTTCAACCTGCCGATAACCCAGCCTTATCTGGGAGATAACTCTTGGATTTCTACAAATTCGAGGGAATACGTGTCGGTCTATACCTTGGATCCCCAAGGCAATATCGATTTCCCGGTTTTGGGAAACCTGCATGTGGAGGGGATGACCCGTTCGGATGTGGCTTCTTATATCAAGAATGAATTGGAAAACAAGAAACTGTTGCAGAATCCAGTAGTGACGGTGGAATATAAGAATTTAGGTTTTTCTGTACTCGGAGAGGTGAACCAACCGGGGCGTTTCAGCATAGACCAAGAGCATGTGACGCTGCTGGAAGGCTTGAGCATGGCTGGGGACTTGACGATTCATGGACGCAGGACCGACATAACCGTGTTGCGGGAAGAAAACGGGCAGCAGAAAGTCTACCCGGTAAACCTCTGCTCGGCCAAGGAACTCTATGCCTCGCCGGCCTATTACCTGCAACAGAACGATGTAGTGTACGTGCGCCCGTTGCCGGCCAAGGCACGTCAGGCTACGGCGGCCGGAAATACGGTCCTGCAGCCTTCGTTCTGGATTTCGCTGGCTTCTTTGTTCACCACGATTGCCGCCCTTATTGTGCCCATCGTGATGTAAGTGCTTTTGTATAAACATTGTCGGATAAATAGCAGATAGAAAAATGGCAGAACAGCTTAACCTTCCCAAGCAAGATTCTGATAACTTCATTACACTCAAGGACTTTGTTTCCTGGTGCCTGGCACGATGGAAGTGGTTCGTGATTTGCGTGGCCGCTGCATTGGTAGTGGCTTTCTTTTTTATAAAGCGTACGGAACCCGTCTATACCCGTTCGGCGACCCTTCTGCTCAAAGAGACTTCCACAGGAAATTCCATTAGCTCGGGTACTGAGGCATTTGCCGAGTTAGGCCTTTTCAAGGAAAACACCAATGTGAACAATGAAATCATCGCCCTGCAGTCCCCGGCGCTGATGCGGGAAGTGGTGGAAAGGCTGGACTTAGGCGTTGACTACCGAGCCGAGGGCTGGTTGTACAATCCCACCCTGTATGGCTTCCAACTGCCTGTAAAAGTGGCTTTCCTGGATATGGGAGAAGTGTCGGCTTCGTTGCAGCTTTCCCTTTTGGGCGGGGATAGCCTGCTCCTGGGCGATTTCAGGCTGAAAGGCGAGAAAGCCGGGACCGTGAAAGAGATGGAAGGCCGGATCGGGGATACCTTGCAGACTCCGGTGGGTCGGGTAATCGTGCGGAAAACGGCATATTTTGATTGGCAGGACGCCTCCCCGATAAAGGTGTCTTATTCAGGTATAGAAGCGGCAGCTGCTCGGTATTCCAAAGTCTTGACGGTGATGCTGAGCCAGAAAGAGTCGACCGTGGTGGACCTTTCCATAAAGGACGTCAGCCCTCAGCGGGCGGAAGACCTGCTCAATATGCTGATTCTTATCTATAACGAAAACTGGGTCAAGGACAAGAACCAGCTTACGGTGAGCACCTCCATGTTTATCGACGACCGCTTGGAAGTCATCGAGCAGGAACTGGGTACGGTGGACGAGGATATTTCGGAATACAAGAGCGAGAACCTGCTTCCCGACGTGCAGGCTTCGTACGGTTTGTATCTGACTAAGGCTAGCGAAGTGGAGGACCAGTTGCTGGCCTTGAACAACCAGTTGGCGATGGTGCGGTACATACGCTCTTATATGATAGACGAGAGCAAGAAGAACCAGCTGCTGCCGGCCACTTTGAATGCCGAAGGTTCGGAAGTGGGCCAGCAGATTGACCTTTACAACCAGCAGCTGTTGCAACGCAACAATCTTTTGGCCAGCAGCGGGGAGAGGAATCCTTTGGTGCAGAACATGGATCGGGCTTTGGCTGAGATGCGGCAGAACATCATCACCGCTATCGACAATCAGGAAGAAAACTTGAACCTGCAGATTTCCAGCTTGAAGAATTACCAGGCGCAGTCCAACACCCAGATAGCGGCCAGTCCGGTACAGGCCAAGCACCTGTTGTCGTTCGAACGCCAGCAGAAAGTGAAGGAGGCCTTGTATCTGTACCTCTTGCAAAAGAGGGAGGAAAACGAACTGTCGCAGGCATTTACCGCCTACAATACCCGGGTAATCACGCCTCCGGACGGTCCCAAGATCCCGGGCAGTCCCAACAAGATGATGATATTGCTGCTGGCCGTGGTGCTGGGCGTGGCTTTGCCGGCGGTAGCTATCTTTTTGATAGAAACGCTCAATACCACAGTGAGAGGGCGCAAGGATTTGGAAAACATGGATATCTCTTTGGTGGGAGAAATTCCTTTGGTATCGAAGAAGAGGAAGTTCCTGCCGGCCGCCCGCAGGACCCGCTTGGCCGCGCCTTTGGTGGTGAAAGAAAAAAGCCGGGATGTAATCAACGAGGCTTTCCGTATTCTGCGTACCAATCTGGAATTCATGGTAGGGAAAGGAAGCGCTTCGGAGGCTATCATGGTAATATCGCTTTTCCCGGACAGCGGAAAGACCTTCACGACCTTGAACCTGGGGATGGCATTGGCTATCAAAGGAAAGAAGACCTTGTTGATTGACTTGGATTTGCGCAAGGCTTCTTTGAGCGAAGTTTCGGGCGTGAAGTACACGGAAGGGGTGGCCGATTACCTGAACAATCCGACGATGGATGCCAACCGTATTGTTTGCAAGATGTATGACAATCTAGACCTGATTCCGGTCGGTTCCCTTCCTCCTAATCCGGCGGAGCTGCTGGCCGGCGAGGGCTTGTCGATGTTGTTGAAGGCTTTGCGTGGACATTACGATTACATATTGATGGATTGCCCTCCGACCGGCATTGTAGCCGATGCTTCGCTGGTAGCGCAAGTGGCCGATCGCTCCTTGTTCGTGGTAAGAGCCGGTCTGTTCGATAAGAGCCTGCTGCCGGAAATCAAGAAGCTGCATGTAGAGCAGAAGTATCCCAAGATGTCCTTGGTTCTGAATGGCGTGGTAAGCGAGAACCATCGGTATCACCGTTATGGGAACGGCTATGGGTACGGTTACGGTTATGGATACGCTTACGGAAAGGGCGAATAAGGATGTGGTGGATCAGACGAAGCAAGATTAGCTTGGGGAAGAATGGTTTCTTCCGCGGCTTTTACGACTGCCATTCCCATTTGCTGCCGGGCGTGGATGACGGACTGCAGCAGATGGAACAGTCGTTGGAATTATTGGCGGAACTGGAAAAGGCGGGAGTGGCTTGCCTTTGGCTCACGCCCCATGTGGCTGAAGACATGCCGAACACCACGGAGGCCCTGGAAGAGCGTTTCGGTTTGCTGAAGGAACGCTATAGTGGTAAAATGGCATTGCGCCTGGCCGCTGAATATATGTTGGATGCCGGTTTTTCCGAACGGCTGGAAAAAAAAGATCTGCTGACATTGGGGCAGCGGCGGGTTCTGGTAGAGACTTCGTTTGCCGGAGCGCCTTTCAATTTCTGGTCCCTGCTGGATCGGATAAAGGAACAGGGGTACTTCCCCGTGCTGGCTCATCCGGAACGATATCTGTATATGGGCAAGGAGGAATACGACAAGCTAAAGAAAAACAATATCGCTTTGCAATTGAACCTGCCTTCGCTGGCCGGATATTATGGCAAGGCGGTTTGCCAAAGGGCCGGGTTTCTGCTCAAAGAGGGATACTATCAGCATGTGGGCTGCGATATCCACTCCCGTTCGTATTGGCACAGGTTGTCGGCTACCGAACTGTCGCGCAAGATGGCAGCCGAAGTGGCTGTCTTGGTGCGGAACAACAAGGAAAAACTTATATAATCGGGAAACAAATAAAATTTTAGGGGTTATGAAAGTAAGTAGACAATGCTTCGGCGTGTTGCTGATTCTATCCTTGCTTTCCAGCGGAGTTATCTCTCCGGTTCATGGAGAGAACGCTGGGCAAGACCGGAAGAGGGAGGTTCCCAAAAGAGTAAGGCAGACAGCTTTGCTCTATGGACCTGTCTTTTCCGGAGACTTTTTTGTTGGTGTTTCTGGTGGACTCAATGGGTTGTTGAGTGCTGGAGACAATTATGGAGGCCTTGGAGGACAGATTTCTCCGGCTTTCAATCTGTATGTGGGCAAATGGCTTACTCCTTCCATCGGTTTGAGGGTGGGGTATTCGGGACTTACGGCTCGGGGCTGGACTAACAAACCTTCAGGCTATGCTTATGAGCAGTATTCGGATGGAGTATGGCGGAAACGGATGGGATTCACCTATTTGCATGGAGATGTGCTTTGGAACATTTCCAACTTGTTGGGCGGATACCGGGCCGATCGCCGCTGGGAGTTCGTGCCTTACCTCACGGCAGGTTTGCTGCGTACCAATTCGCGCGATGGAGCAGGCTTGTCTAACAACGAATTTGCTGCCGGTGCCGGTTTGCTGAACAAAATCTATCTGACCGACTGGATGGATTTCACCCTTGAATTCCGGCAGTTGCTTTTCAAGGAAGATGCCGTCAATCCCGGAATGGGAGGCGTTGCCGGCATGTCGTCGGTAACGGTGGGCTTGGATTTCAATATTGCCTCGCCGGATTTCCTTTCCTGGCATCCGATCAATCGTGATCGCCGCAGTGTTTGGACAGAGAATATTGAACTTGGTTCCAATCGCGATGAGAACGGGAACATCATCCGGGGGCCGTATAAGACCAATCGCTTTTTCGACAACTTCTTTGTATCTGTGGGCGGCGGATTACAATTGTTGGAAAACGAGAACGGAATCATCCATGCCTGGAAGAGCCGGATATCCCCTGCCTTGGACGTAAATGTGGGTAAATGGTTCTCTCCGACCGTAGGGGCGCGTATCGGCTATGCAGGCCTGACGATTCGGGATGGTGTCCATCTTGGTTACTCGAATTTGCATGGGGATATCATGTGGAACATATCCAATACGATAGGCGGGTACAAGAAAGAACGCTTCTGGGATTTTGTGCCTTACCTGAGTGCGGGATGGATTCATTCTTTCCCCTTGCCGGGGCGTGAAGGTGCTGGCAATAACGAATTAGGCTTGGGTTTTGGTTTGCTCAACGTGCTGCGGATCAGCGACCGTGTGGATTTGACGCTCGAAGGTCGGCAATATATCATGCCCAATTCCATCCTTCCCAATGGAAATGGTGTAGCTGGAATGAGTTCTGTGACGGTGGGTATTTCTGTCAATCTGGGCGGAACCGATTTCGAACGGGTTATTGTGCCGGATATGATTTGGAATACCACCAACCGTGATTCCACCGGCAAAGTAATCCGTGGCCCATACAAGACCAACAAGTTCTTCGATAACTTCTTTGTAGGAGCCGATGGCGGCGTTCACTTCCTGGTACTGGAAAACAGCCGCAGCGCAGGCGGTTCGGCAGGAGGACGCATTTCTCCGGCTTTGAATATCTATGTGGGCAAATGGTTCACGCCGGATGTGGGGCTGCGTATCGGTTATACCGGTTTGAGCGCGCGCGGGTATGCTACGGTGGAAACCCCGTATGCACCGGCTACCGAATCGATGCCTTATCCTGAAAAATTCGGCATTTCCTATTTGCATGGGGATGCTTTGTGGAATATCTCCAACACGATTGGCGGCTACAAAGAAGACCGTCTGTGGGATTTTGTGCCTTATGTGACTGCAGGATGGTTGTATTCCTATTCTTTGGACGGACCAAAGGCGCATGACAACGAGTTTGCCGTGGGTGCCGGTTTGATCAACAATATCCGTCTGAGCAAACGGGTGGATTTGAACTTGACCTTGACCCAGTTGGTTACCAAGGAATCCATCACTAAGGCCACGCAAGGTGGCGTGCTGGGTTTGACTTCTGTCACCTTGGGTGTTTCGGTTAATCTGGGCAAGACCGGGTTTGAACGGGTTCGCAGCCTGTCTGAAATGCCAGCGGTGGAAATGGTCGCTCCGGTAGAAGAACTGGCCAGCGAAGATTCCTTGTCCGGTGTAGAAAAGTTGCAGGATACGGTATCGGCAGCCAAGACGGCAGTGGTTTGCCCGAGCGATACCGTGGTCTCCAAAGCCGTGCTTGATTCCTTGCTTGCCCGTCCTGACACTGTCTTTGCCGGCACGGTTTCCGAAGGCGCCGTGTTCTTTGAAATAGGCCAGACCACCTTGAGTACGCGGGAGCTGTTCCATTTGGATTTCTATATCCGTAATGTGATTGCGCTCGACAAGGACAAGGTATTCACCATTACCGGTTGCGCCGATGCGGAAACTGGCTATCCTGCCCGCAACCAGCAGTTGAGCGAGCAACGTGTACAGTATGTCTACAATCTGATGCAGACTCGTTACCATATCCCGGCCGACCGTCTTATTATCAAGGCTATCGGAGCCGAGAACAACCGGTATTCCTTGCCGGAACTGAACCGTGCCGTAATCTTGGAATAGGGGTTAGTTAAAATAATTGATGATCTGCGCTTTGTAAGCCGCTTTGCCTCCAGGCAGGGCGGTTTACGCTTTTTATAGAGGGGGATAGAGAGGCGCGGAAAATCGTTTATATTTGCAAGGGCAAGCGGGAGTGCTTGAGGTGCAAAAGATTTTTTCCATGGAAGTAAGAAGGAGATACCCGGTAGGGACGCAGACATTCTCGGTTTTGAGGGAGAATGGTTTCCTTTATATCGACAAGACGGAATATGTTTACCGTATGACTCATTCGGACAGCAATTACCTGTTCCTGAGCCGTCCCCGCCGTTTTGGCAAATCCCTGCTGGTTTCCACGCTGCATAGCTATTTTGAAGGCCGCAGGGAATTGTTCCAAGGATTGGCTATCGAGAAATTGGAAACGGAATGGAATCGACATCCCGTGCTGCACTTCGACATGAGCATGGCCAAGCATGTGGACAAGGAACAGCTTGAAAGCATGCTGGACTTCCAATTGCGGGCTTATGAAACGCAATATGCATTGAAACAGGATGTTAGTGGCCTTAACAACAGGTTGGCCAATTTGATCCGGCAAGCCTGCAAGCAAAGCGGGAAGCAAGTGGTGGTGCTGATTGACGAATACGATGCCCCGCTCTTGGACGTGGTGCATGAAGAAACCGATCTTCCTGCCCTGCGCGATGTGATGCGGAACTTCTACAGCCCCTTGAAGGCTTGCGACCCTTATCTGCGTTTTGTTTTCCTGACGGGCATTACCAAGTTTTCCCAGTTGAGCATCTTCAGCGAGCTGAACAACGTATCCAATATCAGCATGCATCCGGATTACGCGGCCCTCTGCGGCATAAGCGAGGAAGAGCTGCGGGAGCAGATGCGGCCGGACGTGGCGCTCTTGGCGGAACCCTTGGGGATGGACGAGGAGGATGCCCTGGCCAGGCTCAAGGAGATGTATGACGGCTACCACTTTTGCTGGCCCTCGCCAGACATATACAATCCATACAGCCTGCTGAGCGCTTTTTCGAACTGGAAGATTGCCTCGTATTGGTTCGGCAGCGGGACGCCTACCTTCCTGATCGAGATGCTCCGGAAATATGCTCTCGGTCCGGCGCAATTGGGCCAGCCGATGGAGGCGCAGGAAGAAGATTTCGATGCTCCGACAGAAACGATGCACAGCATCATGCCTTTGCTGTATCAGAGCGGGTATGTTACGATGAAAGGGAAAGACCCCGACTTTCAAACCTACACTTTGGGCATTCCCAACAAGGAAGTCCGTTTGGGTTTGATGCGGAGTTTGGTTCCGTATTACCTGACGGCCGATACCCGGCAGACTTCGGTGGCAATCGTCTCGATGGCGCGTGCTTTGCGGAGGAACGATATGGAGGGCTGCCTGCGGGAAATCCAGGCATTCCTGTCCACTGTGCCTTATTGCGATAATACCGATTACGAGGGACATTACCAGCAAGTGCTTTACATTATCTTCAGTTTGTTAGGAGCTTATGCGGATGTGGAAGTGCATACACCTCGGGGGCGGGTGGACGTGGTGATGTGCAGTGAGAATACTTTGTATCTGATAGAATTGAAGCTGGGCAAGGATGCCGGTGCTGCGATGGAACAAATCAACTTGAAGGACTATGCTGAACGTTTTGCTCTCTGCAGCTTGCCGATAGTGAAGGTGGGTATCAGCTTCGACAGGGAGAAACGCACTATCGCGGATTGGAAGATAGAACCCGGAATCGCAATCCGATGAGGCTTAACGCTACAGAAATAAAGACCATTGTCCAGACAGCCCAGGAGATATTCGGCCCGGAAGTATCTGTTTATCTTTTCGGTTCGCGCATAGACGATACCAAACGGGGCGGAGACATAGACCTCCTTGTCTGTACGCCATATGGGAAGCAAAGCGTTTTGGATCGTGTTTTGATGAAAACCCGTCTGAAGATGCGTTTGGGCGACCAGAAGATAGATATTGTGGGCGGCGATGAGGACTCCCCCGTGGTTCGAACCGCCTTGGATACAGGAATAAGATTGGTATGACAGGAAAAAAGCAAGAGTTATCCGAACGCATACAGCGAGAATTCGAGATTTGCGAGAAGCATCTGTCCCGAATCGATGAAGCTTTGGAGGCTTTGGAAATCGCGTTGCCCCTGACAGTGGATGCTTATAAAGTGGAAACCTTGCGTGATGTAAAGGAACGTCTGCAGAAATGGATAAAGTAAAACCATATTAATATGAAAGCTTGTTTTATGGGTTTGGGCTACATTGGATTGCCCACCGCCATTATCGCCGCCAAACACGGCGTGGAAGTAGTAGGGGTGGATGTGAACCCCTCCGTAGTGGAGAAGACTAACCGGGGCGAATTGCATATCATCGAGCCGGGATTGGAAAGCATGCTTCAGGAAGTAGTGAAATCCGGAGCTTTGCGAGCCATGGGGAAGCCCGAGACGAGCGATGCCTACTTCATGGTAGTGCCTACCCCGTTCAAAGGCAACCACGAGCCGGATATCTCTTATGTAGAGGCTGCTACCCGGGCGGTGATTCCTTTCTTGAAAGAAGGTGACCTGTATGTGATTGAATCCACCTCTCCGGTAGGTACTACCGACAAGATGAAGGACTTGATCTTTGCCGAAAGGCCCGAGCTGCAAGGCAAGATTTATATTGCCTACTGTCCCGAACGGGTGTTGCCCGGCAATGTGATTTACGAATTGGTGCATAACGACCGTGTTATCGGCGGGATGAATCCCGAATCGACCGACAAGGCTATTGCATTCTATAGCCAGTTTGTGCAAGGCACTTTGCACCGGACCAATTGCAAGACCGCCGAGATGTGCAAGCTGACCGAGAACTCTTCGCGCGATGTGCAGATTGCCTTTGCCAACGAGCTTTCGTTGATTTGCGACAAGGCGGGTATCAATGTCTGGGAATTGATTAACTTGGCCAACAAGCATCCGCGTGTCAATATTTTGCAACCCGGCTGCGGTGTGGGTGGCCATTGCATTGCAGTGGATCCCTATTTCATCACCGCCGACTTCCCGGCAGAATCGAAGCTGATTGGGGATGCCCGTGAAATCAATAACTATAAGTCGTTCTGGTGCGCAGAAAAGGTGCAGAACGCCATGTTGAAGTTTGAATTGGAACACCATCGCAAGCCTTGTGTGGCCATGATGGGCTTGGCGTTCAAACCCAATATCGACGATTTGCGGGAATCTCCTGCCAAGTATATCGTGACCAAGGTGATGCAATCCTGCAACAATGCAGACATCTTGGTGGTGGAACCCAATGTGGCTTCGCACAATGTGTTCAAACTGACCGATTACAAGGAAGCTTACGAAAAGGCCGATATCGTGGTGATGCTGGTGGCCCACGACCCGTTCAAGACCCTGCCCTGGACCGAGGACAAGGTAATCTTGGACTTTTGCGGGATCTACAGGAAGTAGTTTATCTTTGCGGGTAAACACAATAACGTCATGGATTTGCAGACTTCCCAAAACATGCCGAGGAGACGTTACCCGATAGGGATACAGACCTTTTCCGAGATCAGGACCAAAGGGTATGTGTATGTGGACAAGACGGAGCTTGTTTTCCGTCTTGCCCATGCCGATGCCAAGTATCTTTTTTTAGGACGGCCCCGCCGTTTCGGGAAGTCTTTGTTGGTGTCCACCTTGCAGGCTTATTTTTCGGGGCAGAGGGAGCTTTTTTCAGGCTTGGCCATCGAGAAGCTGGAAACGGAATGGACGGCTTATCCGGTTCTGCACTCAATGCCTTTTCAGACGGGCGTATCGAGGCGTATTGGTTTGGAAGTGGAACTCCGACTTATTTGTTGGAGATGATGCGGAAATTCCAGGTTGTTCCCGCTCAGTTGGGAGCTTCGGTGGAGGCCATGCGGGAGGATTTCGACATGCCAGCCGAGCGGATGACAAGCCTTGTGCCGTTGCTTTACCAGAGCGGCTATGTGACCATCAAGGGGTATGACGCAGGTTCGGAACTTTATACTTTGGGGATACCCAACCGGGAAGTACGTATTGGGTTGATGCGGAGCCTATTGCCGGTGTATGTAGCGGGGGCTTCCATGGGGGGTAATACGATGGTTGCCAAGATGTCGGAGGCAATAAGGCGTGACGATATGGAAGCGGCTTTGCGGCTGCTCCAAAGCTTTTTGTCTTCGGTGCCTTATTGCGATAACACGGATTATGAGGGGCATTACCAGCAAGTCTTGTACATCATTTTTAGCCTGTTGGGGGCTTCTGGGGATGTGGAGATCCGGATCCCGCGAGGCCGGGTTGACTTGGTACTGCGGACAGCAAGCAAGCTGTATGTGATGGAGTTGAAATTGGGCAAGGATGCCGATGCGGCTATGGGGCAAATCAATTTCAAGGATTATCCGGAGCGCTTCGCCCTTTGTGGGCTTCCGGTGGTGAAAGTGGGGATAGGTTTCGACATGGAGAAGCATACGCTTGGGTCGTGGAAGATAGAGGAAGGTTGTTGAGGTCTTATTCAGGAGGGAAAAAGGCAATGAACGAGATTTTCAAATATATATATAGTGATTATTACCGTTATTACGGGAAAAATCCCAGTCGATGGGATTTGATTTGGCAGATAATGACGGTCAGGAATCATTGTTTTGTTTACAGTTTTTGGTTTCGGTTGGCATCGAAGAAGAATAAGAATCCTTGGTATTACTTTGCTATGTGGAAACATCTTCGTCTTACACGAAAATACGGTATCCAGATTCCGGCAGGTACAAAAATTGGTTACGGATTTTATATCGGTCATGGTGTTGGTATTATTATCAATGGTGGGACTGTGATAGGGAATAATGTCAATATAAGCCAGTTTTTGTCAATAGGAACCAATAAGCGGACTCCTGCGGTCATAGGGGACAATGTGTACATAGGCCCGCATGTTTCTATTGTGGAGGATGTGCATATAGGCGACAATGCTACGATAGCGGCAGGTGCCGTGGTGGTGAAAGATGTGCCGGACAATGCTACGGTGGGAGGAGTACCGGCAAAGGTGCTGAATTATAATGACCCTGGCAGGTTTGTCGGAAGAAGATGGCACAATGCATAGTGTAATTTGAAGGAAACTTGATGGCGGCGTGCAAGGAGGAATTGTGCAGGAACAGAGTGTAAAAGAAAACGATAAACGGATATTCAAAAATACTGTATTTCTGTATATCAGGATGTTTATAGTCATGTTAGTGTCATTGTACACTAGCAGGGTTGTACTATCTACATTAGGAGTCACAGATTATGGTATTTTCAATGTGGTAGCAGGCGTTGTTGTAATGATGAATGTCGTGAACGGCGCGATGTCTGTATCGACACAACGTTATCTTACCTTTGCATTGGGGAAAAAAGATTACCAAGGGCTCAGACAAACCTTTAGTCTGTGTATGAGCATATTTATTGGGCTTTCGGTGCTTGTTTTGAGTTTAGGAGAGACTGTCGGCCTTTGGTTCGTAAATACATATTTGGTCATACCGCCTGAGAGGATGCAAGCGGCTAATTGGGTTTATCAATTTGCAATCCTTTCTTGTATCTGTACATTGCTGAACAATCCTTATATGGCTATGATTACTGCACATGAGCGGATGAATGTTTATGCTTATGTGGGAATTATTGAAGCTGTATTAAAGCTGTTGATAGTTTATTTGTTGTTAGTGATACCGATGGACCGGTTAATTGTGTATGGCTTTTTGACCTTTTTGAGTTCATTTGTGGTAACACTTATTTATCATATATATAGTGTGCGCCATTTTGCAGAGTCTCGTTATTGTTTTTATTGGGACAAATCTCTGTTTAAGCAGTTGGCATCATATTCTGGATGGAATTTGTTCGGGGCTTTTTCTGGAGTTGCAAAAGGACAGGGTTTGAATATGTTAATTAATATGTTTTTTGGACCGTCTGTAAATGCGTCACGAGGAATTGCCTATCAGGTAAACGGTGTTGTTGGGTCTTTCTTTTCAAATTTTTATACAGCGGTAAGACCTCAGATAACAAAATATTATGCGCAAGGAGATATGGAGAATTTTTACAGGTTAGTTATTAATTCTTCTAAAATGGCGTTCTTCTTGATACTGTTGATTTCCCTGCCGTTGATTGTAGAAGCCCCAATGATAATTAATCTTTGGCTTGGACAAGAACCTCAATACGTGGTTGTTTTTGTGCGTTTGATAATAATGATAACAGCTATAGATGCCATGTCAACCCCTTTGATGACAGCTATACACGCCACGGGGAATAATAGGTTGTACCAGATTTGCGTGGGTATGATTATGATTATGACTTTGCCGATTTCTTATGTGTTTTTGAAAATGGGAAGTTCTCCTGTGGCTGTGTTTTTGGTGTCTTTGTGTTTGAGTATTATAAGTCTATTTGTTCGTTTGTTGATAGCTTCCAAACAGACGGGACTCCCTTTTGCCCGTTATGCGGTTCAAGTTGTTTTTCGTTCTATGCTTGTGGCGGGTGTGGCTTGTATCTTACCATGGTATTTACATGGAATATTAGATTCCTCGGTGCTTTCAACGGTGCTTGTGTGTGTTGTTAGTGTGGTTAGTGTCTTGTTTTTTGCGTATTTGTTAGGATTTGATTCGGAAGAACGTCGGAAAATTCGTCAAAATTTGATTCGGAGATTCGTAAAAAGGAGTTAAATGATATCTTTACCCTCAAAGGAACATTGTACAGGGTGCGGTGCTTGTGCTTTCATTTGTTCTCGGAATTGCATTGTGATGGAAGAAGATTCAATGGGCGTTATTTTGCCTGTTATTGATTCTTCTAATTGTGTGGAATGCAATCGGTGTATGTCTGTGTGCCCAATACTGAGTGCATGTAAGCTTCATGCACCAGAAAAGGTTTTTGCTGCAAGGAGTTTGGATTCTTTTACAGAAACGCATAGCGCGTCAGGAGGTCTTGCATCGGAACTATATAGGGATGCGATACGGAGTGGATGGAGTATCGTAGGGGCTGCTCAACAAGACGATTTTAGTGTCCGTTTGGAGTTGACGAATGATTTGACTGCTACGGAACGGTTTAGGAATTCGAAGTATATTTTTAGTACCGCCTATAAATTGTATCCGGATATACAGAAATTGTTGAAAGGGAAGGGTAAAGCTATGGTGATAGGCTTGCCATGCCAAATTGCAGCGATTCGGAAAGTGTTTCGAGATACACCTGACTTGTTTTATGTGGATATTGTTTGCCATGGTACTACGCCGCACAGATACTTGTTGCAACATGTGAGGAATATCGAAAAAAGGGAGAGCAAGAAGGCGTTCGAGGTGTCTTTTCGGGATCCTGCTTTTGGAACGGGTACTTTTACATTTTCGGTAAAAGATAAGGATGGGAACACTTTTTATTCAAAACGAACGAAAGATGGGGATACATACCAATATGCTTATCACCGGTGGATTTCCTATCGAGAGAATTGTTATCACTGTCCATTTGCAAGGAAAGAACGAGTAGGGGATATCTCTTTGGCGGATTATCCGGGTTTGGGTAGACATATTCCATTTCCTTATAGGCGTGGTAATATTTCTTGTGTATTGGTCAATACGAATAGAGGAGCTGCCATGATAAAACAATTGATTCAGCAGAATTCTGTTTTTGCTGTAGAGCGACCTGTTGAAGAAGCTATTGCTGGTAATGGACAATTGAGAAGGCCGACTTCAAAAACTAAAAAGCGTTTTGCATTTGAGAAAACAATGCAGAGGAATGCTTGTGATTTTGAAAAAGCGGTACGACCACTTATGGTAAAGGGTTTGTTGGGCGAACGGATTAGAGGAATCTCAAGGCTTCCACTACGGGTTGTTCGGAAGATACTTAAAAGTGTAAGGTGATATGAAAAAGATAGGGATTGTTACTGTACATAATTCACCTAACTATGGGGCTTGTTTGCAGGCTTTTGCTTTATATGAATATATACGGCAATGTGGAGCAGATTGTGAAATTATAGACGTGCATCGTCCAGTGCATGAAGATTATGTGTATGAACGGAAGTATAAATCATACAGGAATAATCCTTTTACACTGAGGAAAAAGGCGAGAAAGGTTGTTGCACATCTATTAGGTCGTTCTCCGGCTAGTGAGTTTTATAGTCCTGTTGCAAGGCAGAGATTTGAGGATTTTAATCGCCAGATTAAGTATTCAAAGGCTTATAATAAGCTTTCGGCGTTAGAGAAAGATCCTCCTTTGTATGACGTCTATATTTCCGGTAGTGATCAGCTTTGGAATCCTGCACAGCCGTATTGTCTAAAACCTTATTTTTTGACATTTGCTCCTCGGGGTTCTGTTAAGATTTCCTATGCGACAAGTATTGGATTGACGGAGTTGAGTCCGAAAGAGAAGTCAGATTTCAGAAACTATTTGGAGACATACTCTGCGATTTCAGTTCGAGAAACACAGGCTAAAGAACTGCTAGATAGTTTTATGGATGGAAAGGACGTGGTGAGGGTCTCTGACCCTACATTTTTGTTGGATGTGGATTATTGGAAAGATATAGCAGTAAGTCCGAGTGTAAGTGGAAAATATATGGCTGTCTTCCTTTTGCAAAGGAATGAGTCTCTTGTTAATTATGCTTTACAATTGTGTAAAGAAAGCGGAATGAAATTAGTTTTGTTGAAGAATAGAGACGTGGCGAGAGATGGAGTATTGGTTGATAATGATTTGGGGCCGAAAGAATTTTTGGGCTATTTGGCAGGAGCTAGTATGGTTCTGACAGATTCATTTCACTGTACTGTATTTTCTCTGCTGATGGGGGCAGAAAACTTTTATACTTATATAAGTCCGACATCAAAGCGTGGAAGTAGAATTGTCGATTTGTTGCATACATTTTCTTTGGAAAATCATTTGTTGCCTATTGATTTCTCTTCTTCCTATGCTACGTTGGCTGCCCAAGGAATTGACAGGGATTTCATTCTGCGGATTGTGAATCAAGAAAAAAAACGGTCAAGAGAATTTCTAGACAAATGGATACGGTAAAATCGATTGCAAATATACGGGATTGCTTTGGTTGTGGAGTGTGTGCTGTTGTTTGTCCAAAGCAGATTATAGAGATACATTTGAACGAAAGAGGTTTTTACGAGCCCCAAATTGTTAAATTGGATTTATGTGTTGGTTGTGCTTTGTGTCGCAAGGTTTGTTCTTTTTCTGATGAAGGGTGTGCCGTTGACAGTTCTGTAGTGGCATCGTATGCAGCATGGAGTAAAAATGCGGGAGTTCGTCGTCAATGTTCGTCAGGTGGAGTGGCTTTTGAAATTGGGCGTTATTTGTTGGGTGAGGGATATAAGGTGTTGGGGGTACGTTATAACACCGGGTTTCATCGGGCAGAGCATTATATAGCTTCTTCGGTAACAGAATTGGAACAATCCATAGGAAGTAAATACATCCAAAGTTATACAGTGGATGCGTTCCGGAGTATAAATCGCAGCGAGAAGTATTTAGTGGTGGGGACTCCATGTCAGATAGATTCGTTTCGGCGATACATTCGTCACTATAAGATTGAGGAAAATTTTATATTGGTGGATTTCTTTTGCCATGGAGTGCCTTCTATGAACGTATGGAAGAAGTATTTACAGAAAGTGGAGAAAAAATTAGGGACTATTTTTTCTGTTTATTGGAGAGATAAGAAAGAGGGATGGCATAAATCGTATCGGTTAAAAATGGAGGGGGAGAAGGGAGAGTATGTTTCACAACTTTCTTGTGGTGATTCGTTTTATGGACTGTTTTTTTCTGATGAATGTTTGGGGGAAGCCTGTTACCAATGTAAATTTAAGAAGAAAATTTCGTCTGCGGATATCCGTGTGGGGGACATGTGGGGGAAAACCATGAAGGCTAATGAAGAGGGAGTCTCTTCGGTTCTAGTTTTTTCTGATGGAGGTGAATCGGTATTGAAGGCTAGTAACTCTATATTGGTTGCGATGGATGGCGATATTGTTGCTGAGGGGCAGATGGAAAAAAGTCCTACGAAAGGACCATTGTCTGCTAAGCTATCTCGTTTGCTGTCTAATCCGCTTACTTCAATTGATAGATGTTACCGACCAATACGGAATGCAAGGAGGCGGAAGCAATTGGCATATAGGCTTCAGCATCCTATTGCTTTTTGTGGTAGCGTTGTGAAACGGATTTTTAAATTGAAAATTAATCAGAAAAGATGAAAATAAAGATTATCACCTGCCACGATGTATATAATTATGGTGCTTCATTGCAGGCATATGCACTGCAAACCTATTTAATTGCGGAGGGGTACGATGTAGAGATAATAGATTACAAGCCGGATTATATGCGGGTGCATTACAAATTTTGGTATGTTCCTCGCGGCTCTCGATATTATACACTTGCCAAGAAGAATATTTTTTTCCGATTTTTACTTTGTTGTTATTTTGCTCCTAAGCGTTTTGCAACATATGGAAGGAAAAGGAAGTTCGACACCTTTACTAGGCAATATTTGCATTTGACACGGAGGTATAATAGTTACCAAGAGCTTGTTTCTGACCCTCCAGCAGCTGATGTTTATATTGCAGGCAGCGATCAAATATGGAACTGTGCGTTGCCGAATGGAAAGGATCCTGCATACTTCCTCCAGTTTGGAGATGAAGATGTTCGACGTATATCCTATGCGGCGAGTTTTGCTATCCCAGAGGTTCCGAAAGAATATCATTCGCAGATACAAACTTGGTTGAGTGGATTTTCTGCAATTTCGGTTAGGGAACTTACAGGAGTGTCTATTTTGAAGGGGTTGGGTTTTTGTGGAACATCGGTCTTGGATCCGGTATTTCTTTTGCCGGTAGATACATGGTTGTCGTTTATCTCTCGAAAAAAGAATATGGGCCAGGCAAAATATGTTCTTGTTTATGATTTGTCTTTGAGTGATTCTCGGCTTCAAGCGGAGTCGCATCGTTTGGCTGCTCAACATGGTTTGCAAATAGTATCGATTGATGCTGCACGGAAGTGCCCTTATGCACAGAAGAATCTAAAGGATGCCGATCCATTTGATTTTGTTCGTTGTATTTATGATGCAGAATTCGTTGTTACTGACTCTTTTCACGCAACGGCATTGTCCCTTATTTTCAATAAGAAATTTTCTGTTTTCTATGGACAGAAAAATATTTCTCGTCTTCAAGATATATTACATTATTTGGGGGTGGGGGACCAATTGAATTCGAAGAATCCTGTTTATGAGATTGATTGGGGGAAAGTGAATTCGAAATTGTCTGAATTTCGGTTGCATAGCATGGATTTTCTAACGAAAAATCTGTATTAGCATATGCTGTATGTAGGGTTTATTCTACTCTGGGTGTTTTGTGGTTTCCAGGTGCTTTTTCGCGTTGGGTTGGAGAGAATGTGTTGGTTTTTTGTCGGGATATTATTGGTTCCTGATATGATTGATGTGTTGCGTCTCTCTCCCTTGTTGGGGCATATGTTTTATGTTACATTGTTTTTGGGTTCGTTGGTTCTTCACGGTGAATTTCGTTTGTCTAATTTTTTGACATGTCCAGTTGTTAAACCTTTGTTGTTTGTTTTTTTGTCTTGTTTTTTGGTTGGACTTTTTGATTTTCGAGTGGGACCTTTGAGAGGCGTTTTTAGGGGGATAGTGGATTTTCTTGGTACTTATTTTTTGGTATATGTTGGGTGGTTTGCAGTAGGCCATGAGAATGATTTTTCAAGGACGAATGGTACTTTTTTTGTAAAGATGGTTCCTGTCCTTTTTATTGTAACCATATATGGGTGTATAACTTTTTTCACACACACGAATCCCGTTTTGGATGTTTTCGGATTGGACGGTCGATTCCTTTCAGAAACTGACCTTGGAACCTATAGGGAATTTCGTGTTACCTCTTTTTTGGTCTCTTCTTCAGTATATGGTCTTGTTTGCTCGTTTTTTTTCTTGTGTTTGTTCGTTTTGTTGGAAAATAAAACAAAGGCACAGTGGCTATGTACTGTATTGCTGTTTGTAAATGTTTTCTTTTCTGCAACACGGGCTGCAATAATTCCTTTTATTGTGGGGGGTGTCTTGTGGATACTGTTGGATCGAGGTGTGGGACGCCTTATGATTTATAGCTTTTCTTTGATTTTCCTATTTACTATTTCGCTATTCTTGTTGCCTGATTCTATTGAGGTGTATATTTCCCAGGTTGTAGGTTCAGTATTGGATGTGATTTTACCAGGTGGTTATGGTACTGTTGAGTATGGTGGTAGCACAATGGAGGGCCGTGGGATGCAGATAATGGCTGCGATGCGTTTTTTGATGGAAAAACCTTTGTTTGGGCATGGTTTTTCATATTATGGGGAGGTCCTTTTTGACGGGGGACATCATGAAACATTACTTGGGATGGAGAGCTATTTATGTTTTCTTGGAGTAGAATATGGTCTTGTCTATTCTTTTGCAGTGTTATATTTCTTTATCAAGCTTGCTTCTTATTTTTGGGCAAATCGAAGTAGTAGTAGGATGTATTCTGATTTGGGACTTGCCTTGTTGGGGCTTTTTGTGTTGTATTTGATTTTTGCGTGGGTGGGTGGTTCATGGTACTATGTCATGCCTATTTTTGGATATTTGATGAGAATGATTAAGCTTGGTGAATCTACGATAAACGGTCGGTTATGAAAGTCTTGCAGATTATTCCGTCTTTGGCCTCAGGAGGGGCAGAGCATTTTGTGGTTGATTTGTCCAACCAATTGAAGCGTATGGGGGTTGATGTTTCGATTGGTGTTTTGGGTGATACGGGGCCTGGTTCGGATTTTTGTCGAACCTTTCTTGATGAAAGAATTCCGGTGGTTTCTTTACAAGTGAAAGGCTATTCGTTTTTTCACGCGATTTGTTCAGTCTATAAGTATGTAAAATCTGCTACTCCGGATGTGATACATTGTCACCTCTCCATTATACAGTATCTTGTTCTTGTATATGTTCTTTTTCCTAAGGTGAAAGTGGTTCATACTCTGCATAGTGTGGCAAAACATGCGTCTGGAAGGAGTAAGTGGCATTTTAAATTGTTTCGTTTCTTATATCGATGGAAAGTAGTGCAACCGGTTGTTATTTCAGAGATGTGTTATCGGTCGTATGTGGATTGTTACGGTTTGCGCAATGCTATAGTGATAGAGAATGGTATTGTTCCGTTGAGAAATACTTCATTTTTGGACGATGTTAGGTTGGAAGTCCTTAGTTATAAAAAAAATGGCACGACGCCTGTCTTTATACATGTTGCTCGTTTTCACGAAGCGAAGAATCAGAAAATGTTGATATCTGTTTTTAATCGGTTGTGTGTGGAGGGAGTTGATTTTTGTTTGTTGATATTGGGACGTGGATTTGATGATGGAGAAGGAGCCATATTGCGTGCGACTGCATGTGGCAATATTTATTTTTTAGGAGAAAAAAGCAATGTTGGCGATTATTTAAAATGTGCGGATTTCTTTTGCTTGTCTTCTTTGTATGAAGGGTTTCCTATATCCTTGATAGAAGCTATGTCTCTGGGGGTAATACCTATTTGTACACCGGTTGGTGGCATGGTTGATGCAGTTGTAGATGGGGTTACAGGCTACCTTTCTGGGGATGTTTCGGAAGCATCCTATTATGAGGCTTTATTGAGGGCTTTACGTGGGCATATTTCTAAGGAGAAGGTGGTGGCTTATTTTGATCAAAATTTTAAGATGGATCGATGTGCACGCAGGTATTTGGGTGTATTCGAGGAGATATAGAGATTTGTTTTTAAGTGGATTGGTTTGCTTCATATTTGTGGTGTACGTTTTCTCTTTGATTGGAGACATATTGTTTTTTTGTTTGAATGTTTCAATTTTTATATTATAGCGATGAACTTTGCAAAGAAGGTGTTAACTGTTGGGGTTTATTGTAAGGAACCTAGGGGGGGGATTGCGCAATTATTGTATAATTATCAGAAATTTGTGTATAATCCATTCTATTTTGTTCCGAATGGTCGTGGCGAGCGAACCTTTTTGAGCTATTTTTTGTTCGTGTTCCATCCTTTGAGGATGATATTCCAATTTATAGTCCACCCATCTATCCGAATAGTTCATATACACACTCCTTCATATAAGGGCTTTTTTTATGCAACTATGACGGCTAAGATTGCTAGGTTGTTTGGAAAGAAAGTAGTCATGCATATGCATGGTGGTGGCTTTAGAGAGTATTATAGTACACACGTGTCTTTTGTGAAACGGGAACTTGGTAAAGTAGATGGCATTGTTGCTCTTTCCGATAGTTGGGGGCGGTTCTATACGGAGGACGTAGGTATCGATAATGTCCACGTTATTCCTAATGTGATACCTCTTCTTTCAGGAAATAGTCAAAGGGAAAGGAAGGAACATGGAGTGTTTAATCTTCTATTTCTCGGTTTTGTTTATAAAGAAAAAGGTGTCTTTGATTTGGTGAATTTGTTAAAATCTCACCACGCATACTATTCTGGACGGGTACATTTGTACATTGCTGGGGGAAAATATGAAGAGGATCGTTTGGTGAATGAGATAGAGGAATTTCATTTACATGATGTTGTGACATTTTTGGGGTGGGTGACGGGAGAAAAAAAAGAAGCACTCTTTGATCTTGCTGATGCTTATGTTCTTCCTTCATACAAAGAAGGATTGCCTATGTCTATTTTGGAAGCCATGTCCCATGGTTTGCCGATTTTGGCTACAAATGTGGGTGGAATACCTGAACTGGTTGAAAATGGAGTCAACGGATTCTTGTTTTCTCCAGGAGATATTGTTGCTATACAGGAATCAATAGATATTCTATTGACAAATAGCAATATACAAAAACATATGGGGGAAATGTCAAGATGCCGAGCGGAGTCTTATGGTGTAGACAGTGTTCAGAAGAAATTAAGTTGTTTGTATGCTTCTGTTTTGTAGGACGGAGGGATTGGAGGAGGCGTTGGACCGTATTTATGATTTGTTTTATAACATTCACGAATTCCTTTTGGCAAGGGAATCCTTTGGGATTTTTTATTGAATATGTATAATCTTGTTTTGAGAGGGTTTTAGAAATGAATATAAGAGTTAGATTGAAGAGAATATCTGTCCTTGTTGAGGTGTATAAAGTGTGTTTGCAGTATAAGTGGAAGTTGTTGAGCAGGGTGGATAAGAGGATTCCTGCAAATAGTCTTTATAAGAAAGTTTTTCATAAGAAGATTAATTGGAGAAGTCCAGTAGATATTATAGAGAAGATTGCCTGGATGGAAATTTATGCCGATACTTCTTTATGGTCGTTGTGTGCAGATAAGTATCGAATGCGAAAATATGTGGAGGAGCATGGATTTGGTGATTGTTTGCCCGAGTTGTATGGATGTTGGAATTCGGCAGGGGACATCGACTTTTCCGGATTGCCAAAATCATTTGTTTTAAAAACAAACAATGGCTGTGGGACAGTTGTTGTTGTTAAAGACAAGCTTAAAGTCGATGAAGATATGCTTCGAAAAAAGATGCAAAAATGGTTAAAGCGTCCATATGGCTATGCGGGTGGGCAATACCACTACTTAAGGATTCCTCCTTGTATTATTGCAGAAGAACTTCTTGAAAATGACACGATAGGGATGTCATATTCGCCAAATTCTTTAATTGATTATAAGGTTTTCTGTGTCAGCGGAGAACCTCAGTGGTTTTTGGTGGTTTCTAATCGTACTGAAAACCATACGGATTTGGCATGTTACGATTTGGACTGGAAAAGCCATCCGGAATATTTGGTAGAGTCTTCTCATTGGAGCAAGAGTTCATGCGTTTTACCTCGTCCTGTTAATTTTGATGAGATGTTGCACATTTGTAGGGAAATATCTGTTGACTTTGCACAGGTGAGGATTGATTTTTATGAGGTGCGAGGACGGCTGTATATCGGTGAGCTTACTTTTTCGACAGGGTATGGGGGGTTTACTCTAGAGAGATACTCTTATTTGGGAAAGAAAATGAACATTGAGCCTATTCTGGCAAGAGGTTTTTAGTGTGTATGTTGGGATGGCGTTTTGGGGGAAAGGTCGGTGTTGGTTTTGCAATGGGTATGTATGGAATGAGGGAAGGGAAATTGCGGTTGCTGGTTTTGGGGGACCGTTGCTTGCTCGGAGAATTGTTTTCTGTATACGAGAAAGACTTGTCTTGAGTGAGAAGGTTTTTCGGTATTTTGATGTTGCATTTGGTGTTTTTTTGACATCTAAAGGTTTATAAAGATGAAAAAGATTCGAGTTGTGGTTTTGTATCGAGTTGTTCAGCATTGGCGTTGCCCGATGTTTCAGCGGATTGCAAATCTTGAAAATGTTAGTCTGAAAGTGTTTTATGGTGCTGATTTTAAAGGGACAAAGGTTGTAAGCGGAGAGCATATAGAAGGTTTTGCTGCCCAAAAACTTCCCACGATTAAAATTACAAAAAAGCATAATGGCATTGAGCGGCAGATGCCATTTTGCCCATCTCTCTTTTTCCATTTGATAAGAGAAAATCCAGATGTAATTGTTACTGAAGGGAAATCAAACTTCGCAAATGCGATGCTTGGTTTTATCTATGCTAAGTTGTTTCGAAAAAAGATTATTTGGTGGGGCTTGGGAAAATTGCAAAATGAGCAATTAAATACACGGAAAGATCAATTTGTCCAGTGGATTGAAAAGAGATGTGATGCACATCTTGTATATAGCAGTGTTGGTAAAGAATATTATAAATCTATAGGGATTCCAGAGAAAAAGATTTTTACTGCGGTAAATGTGGTTGAGACTGAGCGTATAAAGCATCTTCGACAAACGAGAGAATATGCGGAGGTCTCTGCAACTAAGGGTAATAATTTTAATGTTTTATATGTTGGAGCCGTTAATAAAAAGAAAAAAATCGAAATACTTATTGATGCTTTCGCCGATTTTTCTAAATCTAAATCCGATGTATGTTTGACAATCGTGGGTGGAGGAAGTTATTTGCCAGAAATAAGGGAACGAGCCAGACAGAAAGGGATAGAAAACAGTCTTGAAACTCCAGGGCAAGTTATTGATGGCTTATATAAGTATTTTGCAACTGCAGATGTTTTTGTCTTGCCTGGTTTAGGTGGATTAGCTATTTCTGAGGCAATGGCATATGGATTACCTGTTATTTGTTCAATTGGTGATGGGTGTGAGGTTGATTTAGTTGATCAAACGAATGGGTTTCGAGATCCTAAATTGAATGAAAAATCTTTGTGTCAGTATTTAGAGGTACTCTATAGGGATCGGGATTTGTTGGGGAAAATGAAGCGTCAATCCCTGTATAAAATAGAAAATTTCTATAATGTAAATACTTATATTGGAACAATTGAAAATTGTATTCGAAGTGTTGTGAAATAAAAAGAGGAGTTAATAATATGTTTTTTATAAGAGAATTGTTTCAACGGATTTATTATTTCAAATTCTATTTGAAATCAGCTTCTGTTGGGCGCAATGTCAAGCTTTCACGCGGTGGTACCTTTACACATTCGAGCGAAATAGTGATGGGGGATAACATCTTTATTTCGGAAAATTTTCATGTATCGGCTTATAAGTTGAAGTTTCATAATAATATTATCATTGGCCCTAATTTAGTGATAGAATGTTCTAATCACAGATATGATGTTGTTGGAAAAAGTATGTTTGAAGTATCCCATGATAAAATTTATAAAGGAGTTGAAATTGAGGATGATGTTTGGATTGGGGCTAATGTGGTAATTTTGCCTGGTGTCAAAATTTCAGAAGGGTGTATAATTGGAGCAGGTAGTGTTGTGACGAAGACAATTCCTCCGTATACTATCGCTGTGGGAGTGCCGTGTAAACCGATAAAGCCTAGATTTTCCAATCAGGAATTAGGCAAGCATTTGTCTACAATGCAAAAGCCATCTTTGTATTCTGTAGAGTATATTTTGGCGGAATGGCAAACTATTAAAGGATATAAATAAGATAATAGTAATAGCAATGGAGCAACTAACGCAAAAATTAGGTTCTGGAGAAATGGTGATTCAAGAATTGCCTATGCCTCAGTTGGCAAATGGTATGGTTTTGGTGAAGAATCACTATTCTTTGATTAGTGCGGGTACGGAAGGTTCGACAGTTAAAGCTGCACGTAAGAGTTTGATAGGAAAAGCGAAAGAACGCCCGCAACAGGTGCGTCAGGTATTGGATGTTTTGAAGAAGCAGGGTGTTGTACAGACATACCGGGCTGTCATGAAAAAGTTGGATGCCTATTCTCCCTTGGGCTATAGTTGTGCAGGAGAAGTGATTGAAGTGGCGGATGATGTGGTTGGGTTCGAGGTCGGCGATTTTGTGGCCTGTGCGGGAGCTGGCTATGCCAATCATGCGGAAGTTGTAAGCGTGCCGGTCAATTTGTGTGTTAAACTGGACAAGGAGGCGGATTTGTCATTGGCTTGTTATAACACTTTAGGTGCAATTGCGCTTCAAGGGGTAAGACAGGCTGATCTGCGTTTGGGCGAGACTTGTGCCGTTATTGGGTTAGGTTTGATAGGGCAACTGGCTTGTTTGGAACTGAAGGCATCGGGTGTCAATGTGATTGGTATCGATGTCTCGGAGGCAGCTGTCGAAATGTCGAGAAAACATTGTGCAGATTTGGCTTTCACTCGTAACAATCCAGGGATTGTTGAAGCGGTATTGGATTATACTCATGGGCTGGGTGTTGATGCTGTAATTATTGCAGCGGCTACCGATAGCTTGGATCCGGTGAATTTTGCTGGAGCGATTTGCCGTAAAAAAGGACGGGTCGTTGTGCTGGGGGCAGTGCCAACGGGTTTTGATCGGGATCCTTATTATTACAAGAAAGAGTTGGAGTTGCGTATGTCTTGTTCCTATGGGCCGGGGCGTTACGATTTGAATTATGAAGAAAAGGGTGAAGATTACCCGGCAGCTTATGTCCGTTGGACGGAAAAGCGCAACATGGAGGCTTTTCAGCGTTTGGTGGCGTCGGGCAAAATGGATATCTCTTATTTGACAACTCATAGGTTTAAGTTTGAGGACGCGCCTAAAGCCTATGATATTGTTGTGAATCGCTCAGAACCTTTCTTGGGGATAGTTCTTGAATACGATTATTCCAAAGAACATGTTCGCAAGGCGTTGGAGGTCAATACAGCGGTAAAAACGAGCCGTATAAACATTGGGTTTATCGGCGCAGGGAGTTATGCGCAGGGGAATTTGTTGCCAAATCTTCCGTCCACAGACGAAGTGGGCCGTATCGCTGTCATGACCAATTCCGGGACGACGGCAAAACGGGTTGCAGAAAAGTACAAGTTTGCAAAATGTACCTCTTCGGAGCAAGACATATTACAAGATAAGACGATAAATACGATATTCGTTGCGACAAGGCATGATACGCATGCTCGTTATGTTATGGATGCTTTGAACGCGGGAAAGAACGTGTATGTGGAGAAACCCCTTTGTTTGACAATGGAGGAGTTGCAGGAGATAGAAAAGCTCTGTGCGGAAAAGAAACAGGGTGTCATGATTGGTTTCAATCGACGTTTCTCTCCTTTTGCAAGGATTCTGAAGAAGAAAATGGGGTCAGGGAAAATGTCAATGGTGTATAGGGTAAATGCAGGAGCCATACCGGCAGACTCTTGGATTCAAGATATGCAGGTGGGAGGAGGCCGTATTATAGGAGAGGCTTGCCATTTTATAGATTTTATGACTTTTATGTGTGGAAGCTTGCCCTGTAAAGTGTCGGCGATGGCTTTGTCTGACTCCCAAAAACTGAATGACACCGTTAATATCCTTGTGGAGTTCGAGAACGGTTCGACGGGGGTGGTGGCATATTATGCCAATGGCTCAAAACTGTTAGAAAAGGAATATTTTGAAGTGTATTCGACAGGTATGACGGGCATTATTCGCGATTTCAAAAGATGCGAGATTTACGGAAAGAAGCTTGAAAAGCATACCTTGTCAGCACAGGACAAGGGGCAGAAAGATATGATGTCTGAGTTCTTCAAATCTTTGAAGGAAGGTTGCATGCCTATATCGATGGACGAAATTTTTGCGGTTACGAAATCTACTTTTGCTGTACTTAAATCTTTGCAAGAATCAGGCTCTGTTGTTAAATTTTGAAAAATGAATCCCGTTTCGTATATTATATTGAAAATCAGAAGATTATTTGTTGGAGGGGTAATTTTTTCGTGTCAAAATGTATGCGGTCTGCATTTAAACAATGTGGACGTAATGTGCATTTTAGTCCCTTGAATTCTGTGTTTTCCTATGAGCGAATTGTCATCGGCAATGATGTTTACATTGGTCCGAACGCACTTTTTTCTAGTGTTTGTGCGATTACCATCGGTAGTAAGGTGACATTTGGGCCTGGTGTTACCATTATGACCGGGAACCATAATTTTCGGGATATTGGGGTTTACATC
>JADIMZ010000033.1 GCA_017694335.1 Candidatus Pullibacteroides excrementavium | reverse complement strand
AGCTGAGCGCAGAGCCAAGCTTGCTTGAGCTATGCCGAGGCGTAGCCTGCTTTCGCTGCGAAGCAGCAACTTGAGTACGCTCCCGCGCCGCGCTGTGCTTCGACGCCTCGTATACATCTCCTGTAAATACATTATTCCACTGGATTAAGTTTTGGTTATTGCGGCTCGATGCCTCGTATCTGCCTGATATAAATGCCTTATTGGTATGCAGGCTATTTCATGCCGTTGCTTTGTGCGATTGGACGCGGCGCGGAAACGTACTTTGGGTACGTGGCCGCGCCGCTTTTTTTAACCTCTTTACAGGAAAGACAACCCCGATTACGGACACCCCTGCATGGGTGTATTTTTTATATATACCTTTGCTAGCAAAACTGATTTGCATCGATATCAGGCATGGGGATGTGTTCAGCCACAAGTTCAGATACGGGACATTTCAGAAAACAAGAGGCAATATGGTTGAAAAACGGATTCTTGAATTGGACAGCGTGGACAAATACAACGATTTGTTCGGCTTGGAGACATTGCATCCATTGGTGTCGGTAGTGGATTTGCGCAAGGCGGCAAGGAAACCGGACGGTATGCAGATGAACTATGGTCTGTATGCTCTTTACCTGAAATGTACCAAAGCCTGCGCCTTGCGTTACGGACGGCGGAATTACGATTACCAGGAAGGAACGATTGTCAGCTTTGCGCCCGGGCAGGTGGTGCAAGTGGATATGATGGACGAGGAATTACATCCCGAAGTTTACGGATTGCTTTTCCATCCGGACTTGATACATGGTACCAGTTTAGGAAAGAACATCCGCAGGTACAGTTTCTTTTCTTATTCATCCAACGAGGCCTTGCACCTTTCCGAACAGGAAAAAGGTATTTTTTTAGATTGCCTTCGTCGGATAGGGCTGGAATTGGAACATGGTAGCGACCGGCTTAGCAAGACATTGATATCAATGAATATAGAACTGTTGCTCAATTATTGCATGAGGTTCTACGAACGTCAGTTCGTTACCCGGGACGTGCCGGAAAATGATGAACTGAGCCGGTTCGAGCAATTATTGGACGAATATTTCCAAAGCGGCAAGGCTGAAAGGGAGGGATTGCCGTCGGTGCGGTATTTTGCCGATAAGGTCTGCTTGTCGCCCAATTATTTCGGGGACATGATCAAGAAAGAGACCGGGAAATCCCCGCAAGAACATATACAGGAAAAGGTCATTGATTTGGCCAAGGAGCAAATCATGGGAACCGGTGGAACGATTAGCCAGATTGCCTATTCGTTAGGATTCCAATATCCGCAGCATCTGAGCCGCATGTTCAAGAAGAAAGTGGGGTGTACCCCGAACGAATATCGTGTGCGGATTCAAAAGGCGTAGAAGAAGCCATGGAAAGGATTCTGGACCTGGAAACGGTGCATCAATGTAACGGATGCGCGGGGGCAAGCACGCTCCATCCTTTGGTGGGCGTTATGGATTTGGCGCAGTTCCCATGGGATGGGAATCAGATCAAATTCGGTTTTTATACCATACTGCTTTTCAAAGGAAGTTGCCGGGATTATAGTTATGGAAGGGAAAGCTGCGATTATTCCAATGCTTCGATGCTTTTCTTTAAGCCGGGTTCTGTATTTTCCTTCAAGCGGGGGTGCATGACACCTAAAAGCGGAAGTCTTCTTGCCTTTCATTCGGATTTCTTGTACAAGGTGGCATTAGGTCGTCATATTCAGGATTATACGTTTTTTGACTATAAACAGGAAGAATCCTTGCACCTTTCCTGCCGGGAAGAGGCGAAAGTCCGCTGCCTTCTTTCGGAAATCCAGCAGGAATTGCAGCATCCGATAGATGCCTTTACCAGGACTTTGGTGTCCCGGCATATCGAGTTGTTGTTGGATTATTGCCAGCGGTACTATGATCGTCAGTTCATCACCCGTTCGGAAGCCAAGCAGGCTTTGGCCGGGCAACTGGAGGCTTTGTTGTGGAAATATGCCAAGGAGGGGAGGCTGAAGAACGGCACATTCCCGTCCGTAGTGGATTGCGCCTTGGAATTCGGTTTTTCGAAGGCCTATTTCTTGGATTTGCTCAAGTTTGAAACCGGCCTGGATTTCTATGAATATTTGCAGTCGAGGCGGATGGAGATGGCCAAGACGTTATTGTTGACTCCGGAAAGCACCCCGGCTTCGGTCACGGAAGATTTGGGTTATCCCAATGTGCAGTATTTCAGCTCCCTGTTCAAGAAATTGACAGGCTGCTCTCCGATGGAGTACCGGCAAGCCGAGCTCAAGGCGTTGTAATCTCGTAGGAAAGTTCGCACGAATCTCTCTCGTCGGATACGGGGATGTGCGAATACGAAGTTGTAGAGGCTTGGAAACGTTCCTTGCTCCCTTTACTTGATGGGGCAACGCAGGACCGATGTCCCTTCCAAAAACGCTTCCAGCTTGTCTCCGATTTTTACGGATCCGACGCCCGGAGGTGTTCCGGTGAAAATATAGTCTCCCGTCCTGAGTGTGAAGAACTTGGAAACATAGCTGATAATTTCGTCCACTTTGAAGATCATATCGGCCGTATTGCCTTTCTGGCAGGTCTCTCCGTTTTTTTTCATTTCAAAGTGCAATTGATCCGGCCCTTGCGGGAATTCTGCTTTGGGAATGAACTGTCCTATGGCGGCCGAGTTGTCGAAAGCCTTGCAGATTTCCCATGGCAGGCCTTCCTGGCGGCAATGCCTTTGGATGTCCCGGGCGGTAAAATCGAATCCGAGGGTATAGGCATCGTAATAGTCCGGGGCGAACTTGGGGGCGATATTCTTGCCCACCTTGCAGATTCGCAAGACCAGTTCGGTCTCGTAATGCAGTTCCTGGCTGAAATCGGGGATGTAGAACGGCCGGTTCCGGATCAGCAGCGCTGTGTCCGGCTTGCAGAAGAATACCGGCTTTTCCGGCACCTTGGAGCCCAATTCCTTGATATGTTCCCGGTAATTTTGTCCTATGCAGATGATTTTCATTGATTCCTTTGTTTAAAGAAATGTTATGTGTATTGCTAAGTTTAGTCGTTCGATATTTCAGCTGTTGTTTCCGTCTTGCTCGCCTTCGAATCAAGAGAGTCCGCGCTGTCTCAGCTGAAATTTGGAATGTTGTTTCCGAGAGGCATGTGGAAACCGGTGAGATGCGAAGCATCGCGATGTCTCAGCTGAAATTTGGGATGAAGTTTCCGTAGAGGCAGGTAGAAATCGGTGAGATGCGAGGCGTCGCGAGGAAGAGAAAAGCGGAGCGTACTTTTGTACGTGAGCATTTTCGAATCCTCGCGCAACGAAGCAGATTGCCGATTTCTACCTGCCGAACTACATGGGAGGATGCGGCGGCCTCTGACTCCTATTCTCCACCCCCTCGTTGAACTTGTAGGTCAATGTGACATACAAGGCCGTGGAGTTCTTGGTCCGGCTCTTGTTGTAATTGGTGAAGCCTTCGCCCACTACCGTGCTGTTCCATTGCTGGGTATGGAACAAGTCCCGGACGCGGAGGCCGACGTTCAGCTTTTTCTTGAAGAAGGATTTGCGCAAGGCGATTTCCCCGATCACATTCTGGTCGAAGCGGGTCTGTCCCCAGTAGGAAGGGCCTCGGTAGCGGCAGGTGAACTGCAAGGTGAAGTCCAAGGGCAGGTTCATCGTCGTGTTGAACTGGGCGCTGTAGCTGATGCCTTCCACAGTAGTGGATTCATCTAATTGGTCGTCGGATGTCATGTTCTGGTACAGGCTTCCGCTCAGGCTCATCCTCCACCATTTCAGAATTTGCTGTTCCCAGGAAATATCCACTCCGTAGGTGTTGCCCGTGGCATAGTTCATGAAGGTCCGGTTCAGGAGCACCTCGCCCGATGCCGGGTCGGCCGCCTCGAACTGGTATCGGCGGATCAGGTCTTGCATATAACGGTAATAGACCGTCACATAGAAAGACGAGGATTTGAGGAAAAGCGAATAGTTGAGTTCCACCGAATGGATATCCTGCGGCAAAAGGTCCGGATTACCGTAATCGATGGAGGACGGGTAGTTGGAGTAGTCGATATAGGGGTCCAAGTTGTGGGGTCGAGGGCGGTTCACCCGGCGGCTGTAACTGAGCTGGAGTTCCTGCTTTTCCCCGATTTTGTACGACATGTGCACCGAGGGGTAGAAGCGGAAGCGGGCGTAGTCGAAACTGGTATCCCCTCCGTCACGCACGGTATTGGCGGTCATCAGGTCTGCTTCCATCCGGCCTCCCACTTGGAAGGTGAAACGGCCGAAAGTCCCCATCACGTTGGCGTAGATGCCGTGATTGTGTTCCAGGTAGCTGAAGTCGATGGCGGTGTCCTGGTAGGCGTTGAGCCGGGTGTCGTAACGGCTCACGTTCTGCTGCCATTGGATTTTGCCTTGGTAACCTACTTCCAAGGAAATCTTGTCGTTGAACGGATGCAGGTAGTTGAGCTGGATATCCGCATTGAATCCTTTGCGGTTGTTGAGGATGGTCTGGATGGTCTGGGTCGAATCGATGATGCCGTCTCCCAGCGGCGTGATCATCCAGCGGTCGTTGACCGATGTGCCTTTAGGGCGATGGTAATCCAAGGTCACGTCGAAAGTCAGGTCTTGCTTGGGTTTGCCGAACTTGTGGATATAGGAAAGCGCGAACTGCCCGTCGTACATCCGGTCGTCGTTCTCGGTATAGGTGCTCATGCTGCGGATCCAGTGTTCGGTTTCGTCCATTGGCGAGAAATGCCGGTCTCCATTGGCATCGAAGAAGCTGAAAGTGCGGTTTTCCGGGTTGCGGTTGAGCCGGTTGTTGCTCCAGGCGTTGAATGTCCCGCTCAGCAGAAGGCTGTTCTTCGGGTCGAAATGCAGGTCCACGCCCAATTGGAACTTGCCGCCGAAGCCTTCCCGTTCCCGGTAGCTCATGCCTTCTTCAACCTGGGTGTTGTCTTCCGGAAAAGCTGGGTTGTCGCCCCGGAAGCTGGTCCTCCGGGATTCGCCGGAGGATTCCCGGTTGCGGTAACTGAGGTCAAGGTTGGTGAAAATGGTCGCTTTCTTCAATCCCCAGCTCAGGTTGGTTCCTAAGCCGTAGCGGTTGGCGGTGGAACCGGAAGCGTACACATTGCCGTTGAAGCCGGTCCGTTGGCGTTCCTTAGTGATGATGTTGACGATGCCGGATGTCCCTTCCGGGTTGTACTTGACCGAAGGGTTGGAAATGATTTCGATGTTGGCGATGTTGTTGGAGGCGATTTGTTCCAGCCCCAATCCGGAGAGGGTGGCCGGACGGCCGTCGATCAGAATCGTCACGTTGTCGCTCCCTTTCATCGATACGTTCCCTTCTTCGTCCACGCTGACCGAAGGCACGTTTTGCAATACGTCCACGGCCGACCCGCCTTCGCTGACCAAAGTCTGTTCCACATTGACCACCTTGCGGTCAAGGCTGTATTCGATGGTGCGTTTCTGGCCGGTGATGGTTACGGTTTCCAATAGGTGGGCCTCGGTAGAGAGGACTACATTGCCTGCCTCGAAAAGCGGTTTGGAAGCACTGAGCCGGACGACCGGACTGGTAATCGTCGTGTAGCTCATGGCCGAGTAAGTGGCTTGCAGGGGACGGTTCAATGGCAGGTCTTCGATGTCGAATCGGCCATCGATATCTGTGACAGCCCCGCCTTTCATTTCGTTGGTTTCGGTATCCCGGATGATGACATTGACGAATTCCAAAGGCGTATCGGATCCTTTTTCGATAATTCTTCCGGAAAACCGGCCGTTCTGGGCCTGCAAGGGGATTATTAAGAGGAAAAGCAGGAGCATGCCTGCGATTCTGTTTATCGATAGAGGTATGGCAATATGGTGCGGCATCGGAAAAATCAGTTAATGAGTGAAGTTATTGGCTTCCTGAGAGAAACATTTTACCCTTTTCAACCAAATTCGCGCAAATATAAGGCACGGGACAAAATCTTCCAAGAATCTTTCCAGCAGGGGGAATAATTATCTCGTTTTTGTTCGACAGAAGAGAGTTTTTTTTGGATGAGCAGATTCAAGGATTTTGAATGGAGGGAAAGGTGTTTTCCTGATTCGTTTAAAAAACTTACTTTTACAGATTCATTTCCTTTCAGCGACACGGGAATTTCGTGTTGCGGCCTCCGCCGGGGAGTCCTCCGCAAGGAAAGGATGCAAAAGCAGACAAAGCATGCCGCCGAAAAAACATTCCATCAAACTGCGCAGTAGCAGTTTGAATTTTCTTTTGATATCAATTTCTACTGTTATCCTGGCCTTTACCCTGATTTTTTCTCAAATCATGGTGAATCGGATGGAGAGGGATGAGAGAGACCGTGTCAAGAATTGGGCCATAACCACATTGCGGCAGGCTGACATGGCTATACGGGCACGCAGTATCTTCGCGATGATGGAGACAGAGGAACGCCAGTACGCGATGATTTGGTCGTATGCATACGAGCAGGTTTTCACAACCGATATGTCTTCGCAGGACAATTTCGAATACCTCCGCCGGATTATGACGGGCAACCAGCGTCCATTCATCCTGGTCGATCCGGATGGGAAGATTCTGGAATCGCATGACCCGGAAGTCGACCCGCGCAAGACCCCTGTTTTCGAAGGAGAGATAAAAGAACGGTATTCTCAGTATCCTCCTCTCATGGTGGATGCGCAAGGTACCATATATCAATTGTATTTCAAGCCGTCTGAAGTATTCTTGAGCCTGCGTTCCGTGTTCCGGGATTTGGACAGCTCCTTTGTCCAGGAAACTTTGACCAGCACGGCTTCGGTTCCGGTGTTGATTACCGATGAGAGTCAGGAGGTAGTCTTGGCTTATTCCAATTTGGATCCGGAGGTATTTTATTCCAAGGAGGCCGTGCATGATTTGATGCATGAGATGATGGAAGAGAATACGCCCATCTCTTTGTCGATGCCGGGGCTGGGAGAGAAGGAGCTTTATGTGTTTTACGAATCTTCGTCCTTGGTCAAGAATATGCGTTTTTTCCCATTGGCTATCCTTTTGGCTTTGCTGATTGTGATACTTGGAATACTTTCCTTGCTCGATTTTGCCAAGAAAATGGAACAAAACCAGGTGTGGTGGGGCATGTCGAAAGAAACGGCGCATCAGCTGGGGACTCCCTTGTCTTCGCTTCTGGCTTGGATCGACTATTACAAATTGAAAGAAGGGGAGCCTATGGATCCGCATGATTTGGCTGAAATTGAAAAAGATGTGAAGCGTATTGAGTTGGTTACAAACCGTTTTTCGAAAATCGGGTCGGTGCCGGAACTGAATTGGGAAAATATAGTTCCGGCCGTTTACAAAGCCATGTTCTATCTCAAAGCGAGGAGTTCCAGTCGGGTTGCTTATTCGATAAACGTTCCGGAGGATGCCGTGATTATGGCCCAGTTTAACGAGCCGTTGATTGAATGGGTCATCGAGAATCTTTGCAAGAACGCGCTCAATGCGATTGAGGACAATGTGGGGGCTATCAGCATTACGATAGAAGAGACCGAGGAGCATGTGATTATTGATGTGCATGATACGGGGAAAGGAATGTCGAAAAGCATGTTTACCAAGATTTTCGAACCGGGTTTCACCACGAAGAAGCGTGGGTGGGGCGTTGGCCTGACCCTTTGCAAGCGGATTGTGGAAAAATATCATAAGGGGAAGATTTTTGTCAAGAATTCGACCCTCAAGGTGGGTACGACTTTTCGGGTTGTCTTGAATAAAGATTTGAGGATGTGATAGATGGATAGTAGGAATGATAGGAAAGGATTGTATATCCATATTCCGTTTTGCCGGAGGAAATGCGTGTATTGCGCTTTCTATTCGGTTGCGGCTTTCGACCCGGTCAGAATAGAGGCCTATCTTCAGGCCTTGATAGATGAGGCCCGTTGGTTTTCAGAGGTTCGTTTCGAAGGAGAGAAGCAAGCGCTGGGGACATTGTACATAGGTGGCGGGACACCGTCGCTTTTGCCGGTGGATTTTTATGTGCGGTTGGTGCAGGGCTTGGAAACGGTCTTCGATTTTTCGACCTGCCGGGAAATGACCTTTGAGGCTAATCCGGAACATTTGGCTTCGGAATACCTTCGGGATTTGTGGAACTACACGCCGGTGCGGCGTTTGAGCATCGGGATACAATCGTTTCGGGACGAGGATCTGAAGCGTTTGAACCGCTGCCATACGGGAAAAGAAGCGGTTGCGGCGGTGGAAAATGCCCGGAGGGCCGGTTTTTCGAATCTGTCGGCAGATTTGATCTATGGCTTGTGGGGGGAAGACGGTTCGAAATACTGGAAGGAAAATCTCGATTATTTGGCAAGGTTGGATTTTCCGCATTTCTCGGCTTATGCCTTGAGCCTGGAACCCGGGACGGTTTTATGGAGGAAAGTGGAGCAGGGCAAGGAGGCCATGGCTTCGGAGGAGGAAATCGAAAGCGAGTACGGTTGTTTGCAAGCATTTGCCAAAGAACATGGATATTTGCATTACGAGATATCCAATCTGGCCAAGCCTGGCTTCGAGGCGGTGCATAACAGCAATTATTGGAGAAACGTGCCATATATAGGATTGGGCGCTTCAGCGCATTCTTATTTGGGAGACGAACGTTCCTGGAATACGGATCGTATAGCGGATTACCTGAAGGATGCTGCGGGAACGAAATGCCGGGAAGTCTTGACAGTTGCAGATCATTATCATGAGTATGTGATGACGGCGCTGCGGACAAGCTGGGGGGTGGAAAAGCAGAAACTGTCCGAATTCCCGGAAAACTTGCAAAGGGAATTTGGCCAAAAAGTCAAGGCGGAGATTTCGGCAGGGAATTTGATAGAGACGGAAGACTCTTATATTGTGGCAGAGACACAGCGGTTGTTGACGGATAGGATTGCTTGCGAGTTTTTTTGATGTGAGTTTGCTGGCTGATGCGAAGATGGTTTTTCATCAGGCCGATGATTTTTATACTTATTTGAATATGAAAATTTTAGAATGTAAATATAAGTTTGTCCTTTTGGGTATTGCTTTGTGTTTTATGCTGGGCATAGGCCAAAAGGGATGGGCGCAAGCTCCCTATGTGACAAGGGTGGAACTGCCGGTAGTGGAGGGAGACGAGCCGTTTTCGGTTCTGACTTTGGGGCAGTTCGGGCTGGTTGTGGTTATGAAACAGAACGACTTGTATGCCTCCAAGCCTCAGCGGAGCGTGTACTTCTATGACGAGAACCTGCAGCAGCGTTGGGTGGCTCATTTGGAGACCGAAAGCGAATATTCGTTTCTAGGATACCGTCAGGAGCCGGACAGTTTGCGGTTCGTGTTGGCTTCGGTTTACGATGAACCGGATGCGGCTTCGTTCCTGGAAATAGCTTTGTGCTTGGCTGACGGCCGATACAGCAAACGTTACCATGAAGTGGCGGCAGAGGATTTCGGGAAAAGCAATGTATTGGATTTCAGGATACAGGATGATGCCTGGCATATGCTGGCTTTACGGAAGTCCCGTTATGTATATGGCCGGTTGGATCCAATGAACGACACGCTGTATGAGGTAGAAATAGGGACGACGCGCGATTACGATTGGTGCGACATGGCTTTGGATACGGTCCAAAGGAATGCATATGTGCTGTTTCGGGATGCTAAATTGCAGGAGGGAGTCTTGTTGATGAAGAAAATTGCTTTTGACGGACAGCGAGTGGAGGAATGGAAAATCGAATCACCGCGCAAGGATTGGCGTTTGATCGATGCCCGGATGCAGTTGACAGGAGCGGATGCATTCTTTCTGGGTGGGACATGGAATCTGGACAGCAAGCGGCAAGGGCTGTCGACATACGATCGGGGAACGGAGACGGCTGGTCTGTTCGGTTTGTGTTGCCGGAGGAATACGGTTACGAAGTTCTGGGCCTGTTCTTATTTGGATTATCCGGCAATAGATACGTTGATGAGCAGCGAGGAATTATATAAAGTTGTACAGGCAAGGCAAAAAGCAAAAGGAAGGACCATATTGCCGGATTATCTCTGTGTACCGCGTTTGGAGAAACAGGATGGGGCTTTCTGTCTGACAGGCGAAGTCTATGAGCGGATTATTAATACAACCACCGAAGTTTCATACGATTTCTACGGACGGATGATGCCTTATACGAGAACGGAGTTCGAAGGGTTCCGTTATAAGAATGCGTTTTATTCGGTTTTTGACACGCTTGGAACCAATGTGGCCAATTCGGTTTTCGATATCCAGCATGATGCCCTGTACATGAGCCTGCAGCCTATCGCATCGGTGGAAAGGGACAGTGCCCATCGTATGATTTATGGATACAATTCGGAAGGGGTTGTGTATTATAGAGGAATGTCGCCCTTGGGGACAGGCTCGGTCAGGAGTTTCAAGCTGGCTACCGCTTATCCGGGCGACCGTGTCTTGCAGACATGGAAAGAGGGTATGGCGGAATGGTATCCGGGCTGTTTTATCGCATACGGGTACCAGCAAGTGCAAAATACGCGAAGAAAAGGTCGCAGCCGGCAGAGCGTGTTCTATATCAACAAACTGGTTGTTGATTGACGCGCTTGGGCTTACAGGAGCAAGAGGTGGCAGAGGTTTTCTGCCACACCGAAAATGCCTCCGTCAATATCCAGGAGATGCTCCTTGTCGTTCTTGTCGATGATACGGACTTGGCCTTTTTTGAGCGTGGCAATCAGCGGCGCATGGTTCTCCAGCACAGCGAAGGAACCGTCCAATCCGGGTAGCTGGATTAGTTTGGCTTCTATATTCAGGACTTCCTTGTCCGGATTTTCAATTTTGAATTGCATTCTTTTTCCCTTGTCGCGACCGGAGCAGACTAAGCAACTCCTTCAGCCATGATTTTTTTTGCTTTTTCTATCACATCTTCCAGTGTGCCCACCATATGGAAAGCCTGTTCGGGATACGGGTCCATTTCCCCGTCTAAGATCGCCTTGAATCCGGCAATCGTATCTTCAATCTTGACAAACTTGCCCGGCAGGCCGGTGAAAGCTTCGGACATGAAGAAAGGCTGGGAGAGGAATCGCTGGATTTTCCGGGCACGGCTAACCACCAGCTTGTCTTCTTCGCTCAGCTCGTCCATGCCGAGAATCGCGATAATATCCTGTAGTTCGCTGTTACGTTGCAGGATATTCTTTATGCGCTGGGTGGTCTGGTAATGTTCCTTGCCTACGATGGCCGGGCTTAAGATTCGAGAACTGGAGGCCAAAGGATCCACGGCAGGATAAATCCCCAGCTCGGAAATCTTGCGGCTGAGTACCGTAGTCGCATCCAAATGTTCGAAAGTCGTGGAAGGAGCGGGGTCGGTAAGGTCGTCGGCCGGTACGTAAACAGCCTGCACCGAAGTGATAGAACCATGTTTGGTAGAAGTGATCCGTTCCTGCATCAACCCCATTTCGGTAGCCAGTGTGGGCTGGTATCCTACGGCGGAAGGCATGCGGCCCAAGAGCGCCGACACTTCCGACCCTGCCTGGGTGAAACGGAAGATGTTGTCGATGAAGAAAAGGATGTTGCCTCCGCCTTGCCCCTCATTGCCTTTGTCTCGGAAATATTCGGCTAGTGACAAGCCTGACAAGGCTACACGGGCACGGGCACCGGGCGACTCGTTCATTTGTCCGAATACCAGAGTGGCCTGGGATTTTTTGAGTTCTTCATGATCGATTTTCTCGATATCCCATCCTCCCTTTTCCATGCTTTCCTTGAAAGCATCCCCGTATTTGATGACACCGGATTGAATCATCTCGCGCAGGAGGTCGTTGCCTTCGCGGGTGCGTTCGCCTACGCCGGCAAACACGGTTTGTCCGGAATATTGCTTGGCAATATTGTTGATCATCTCCATGATAAGCACAGTCTTGCCTACACCGGCTCCCCCGAAAAGTCCCACCTTGCCGCCTTTCATATAAGGTTCAATCATGTCGATGGCCTTGATGCCGGTATAGAGTACTTCCTCGGATGTGTTCAGTTCATCGAATTGAGGGGGTTTCTGATGGATGGATCGGCGGCTTCCGCAATGGATAGGGCCGATGCCGTCGATGGGTTCACCAATCACATTGAAAAGGCGGCCGTTGATTTCTTCTCCTACCGGCATCGAGATGCCCGAACCGGTGGCGATTACTTCCATGCCACGGTATAAGCCATCGGTGGAGTCCATCGCAATGGTTCGAACTGTGCGTTCGCCCATGTCCTGCTGGCATTCCAGAACTACTTTATGTCCATCCGGACGTTGGATTTCCAAAGCTTCGTAAATGGTTGGAATACGTTGATTCTCATCGAAATATACATCGACAACAGCGCCGACGATCTGTGAGATTTTTCCTCTGCTGGTCTCCATGTCTGCAATTAACATTTGGATTTGCCCGGGCGGATGCCTTGATTCTGTATTTTCAGGTCATGCCGCGTATGCGCGAGTCCGGGACGCATGCGCCACCGACCCCGGCCATGGCAAGAATAGGCAAAAGTAAGGAATTTTTGAAATAGGAGAAAACAGGATAACGAGTATCCGTTCCAAAGAATCGATGTTTGTGTTTAATATTCAGATAATCATTTATAAAAGCTTTTTTGTGGGGAGGCGTGGATTCGGGAAGGAAGGTGAGGGTCCAGTTATCAGAAAAAAGGTTATCTTTGCAAGGTTATACTGTGCGGTAAGGAGAGGGCATGCTGTCGGGCATGTCGGCGGGAGGGACGGTATTGAATGTGGAGGCAAAGGCTGCCTTCGCGTTTTTTTTGTGCCCGGCGGCGTTTGGAGAAGAGCACGCCCCGGCCTGATGCCTGCGGATGGGAAAATAAAAACATTATAAGATATGAGCATTTCAATGAACCCGCACCCCTTGGTGCAGTTTCTTCAGAAGCCAGCTTCTGAATTCACGAAAGAAGACATCCTCCGTTACATCGAGGAAAACCAGATCGAGATGATCAACTTCCGCTACGTGGCGGGAGACGGTCGTCTGAAGACCCTCAACTTCGTGGTCAACGATCTGGATTATGTGAAGACCATCCTCAGCTGCGGCGAACGGGTGGACGGTTCGAGCCTGTTCAAGAACCTGGATGCCGGCGCGAGCGACTTGTACGTGATTCCGCGCTACCGCACCGCTTACCTGAATCCTTTTGCCGAAATCCCCACCTTGGACCTGCTTTGCTCCTATTACGACAAGGACGGGAATCCGTTTGAAAGCGACCCGGCTTACGTGATGCGCCGTGCCGGCGAGGTGATGAAGGAAAAGACCGGTTACGAGTTCTGGTGCATGGGCGAGTTGGAATATTACGTGGTAGGCGAGGAAGATACGCTGTTCCAAGCCGATGACCAGCGCGGTTACCACGAATCCTCGCCTTTCACCAAGTTCGAGGATTTCCGCAAGGAAGCGATGCTGGCCATGGCCTCCTGCGGCTGCCGCATCAAATACGGTCACTCCGAAGTGGGCAACTTCAGCCAGGACGGCAAGAACTACGAGCAGAACGAAGTGGAATTCCTGCCTTGTCCGCTCGAAGATGCTGCCGACCAGTTGATTATCGCCAAGTGGATTCTGCGTACGATGGCCTACCAGCATGGTCTCCTGGTGACCTTCTCGCCGAAGATTACCGTAGGCAAGGCCGGTAGCGGGATGCATATCCATACCGCTATCATGAAGGATGGCCAGAACCAGATGCTCAATGCCGAACACAAGCTTTCGGACGTGGCCAAGACCGCTATCGCCGGTTACCTCGACCTGGCTGCTTCGCTGACTGCTTTCGGCAATACCAATCCTATGTCGTATTTCCGCCTGGTGCCTCATCAGGAAGCGCCTACCAATATCTGCTGGGGCGACCGCAACCGTTCGGCTCTGGTACGTGTGCCGCTGGGTTGGGAAACCACCAAGAACATGGCGGTGGATGCCAACCCGAAGGAAGCCAAGCTGGCCCCGGATTATTCCAACAAGCAGACGGCGGAATTCCGTGCTCCGGACGGTTCGGCCAATATCTACCTGCTGGTGGCCGGTCTCTGCGTGGCGGCCCGTCATGGTTTCGAGATGAAGGACGCCTTGCAGTTCGCTGCCGACAATTATGTGGATGTGAACATTTTCAGTGATGAAAACAAGGAAAAGGCCAAGAAATACCACCAGCTGCCTGTCTGCTGCGAGGATTCGGCCGATTGCCTGCAGGCCCAGCGTGCCGTTTACGAAGAATACGGCGTGTTCAGCAAGAGCCTGATCGACGGCTTGATCAATTCGCTCAAGGATTTCAAGGACAAGGGGCTTCGCGAAGAAGTCGCCAAGAATCCGGCGAAGATGGAAGAGTTGGTTAGGCGTTTCATGCACTGCTAGTTCCTATGAAAAAAAGCCCTGTTTCCTTCTGGAGGCAGGGCTTTTTCAGCTTGGTCGAAAGCGGATATTGAGGAAGTGGGTCGGGAGTTGGGGACGGGTGGCTGGAGCACGCTTGTTCCCGATGGGTTCGTAAATAAAATTATTGATAGAGTTATTATGGATTTTTTATTGGATGCGAAAGGCATCGTGAAACGCTACGGGACGCATACGGCGCTGGATCATGTGTCGATTTCCGTTCCGGAAGGCTGTATTTTCGGGCTTTTGGGGCCGAACGGGGCCGGTAAGACGACGTTTATCCGGATTATCAACCAGATAACGGCACCTGACGAGGGGGAGGTCCTGCTCAAGGGGAAGAAACTGTCGCGCGAACATATTTACGATGTGGGCTATCTGCCGGAAGAACGGGGACTTTACCGGAACATGAAGGTGGGCGAACAGGCCATGTACCTGGCGCAGCTCAAGGGCTTGAGCCGGATGGAGGCCAGCAAGCGGCTGCACGAGTGGTTCGAGAAGTTCGGTATCGATTCCTGGTGGAACCGCAAGGTGGCCGAGCTTTCCAAGGGGATGCAGCAGAAGATCCAGTTCGTGGTGACGGTGCTGCACAAGCCGAGCCTGCTGATTTTCGACGAGCCTTTCAGCGGCTTCGACCCGATAAACGCGCAGTTGCTCAAGGACGAGATTTTAGAATTGAAGCGGAAGGGGGCCACGATTATTTTTTCGACGCATAATATGGCCTCGGTGGAAGAAATTTGCGATGAAATCGCATTGATTAACAAATCGAAAAAGATTCTGGACGGGAAGGTGGAGGATATCCGCCGCCAGTTCAGCGACAATATTTACCATGTGATGCTGCATTCCTCGCCGGAGAAGATGGAGGAACTCGCTTCGGCGGTGGAGGTCATGGAGAACACGCCTTGCGACGCGCCGGGTCTGTACGCGCTCAAGGTCAAGATGGGCGAGGGGAAAGGAGACGGGAACCGGATGCTGGAGACGCTGATGCGTTACGGGGAGGTGAAGGATTTTTCGGAAAAGCTGCCCAGCATGAACGATATTTTTATTCAAACGGTAAAAAAGGCGGAAAATGAAAAATAATACATGGGTTGTGCTCCAGCGGGAGTACACGACGAGGGTCAAGAAAAAGGGTTTCTTCATCATGACCATCCTGGGCCCGATCCTGCTGGTGGCATTGATGTTCGCGCCGGCTTTGCTGATGCAGATGGGGGACGAGTCCAAGACGTATGCCTTGGTGGATGAAACGGATTTGTACACGGAGGCTTTCGCAGGGGCGGAGGACACCTTCGAGATTGTGGCGGATACGGCTGCGGCCAAGGCGGGGATGCGGGAAGGGAAGTACGCCGGGGCTTTGTGGATCCCGGTGGCGGGAGCCGACTCGAACCGTCAGCGGATGGTACTGTTCTACCAGGAGACCGACCCTTCGATGAGCACGATCGATGAAATAGAATCTTTGGCCGAGAACGAGCTAAGGATGGCCTTGATGAAGAGGGAGAGCGATTTGGATCCAGCTTTGTTCGAGTATATCAATAATGCCAAGGTGGATGTGATTTCGCAGGACATGGTGACGGGCGAGCGTTCTTATACGGAAATCAAGAGCATTGTGGCCTATGTGTTCGGCTTCCTGATTTACGGTTTCGTCTTCATTTACGGAAGCCAGATCATGAGCGGGGTCATCGAGGAGAAGTCGAACCGGATTATCGAGGTAATGATTTCGTCGGTGAAGCCGTTCCAGCTGTTGATGGGCAAGGTGCTGGGGCTGGCTTTCGTGGGCTTGACGCAGCTTCTGCTTTGGGGCGTGCTGACCTTGGTGTTGACGATGGTGATAGGGATGTTGGGAGGCGGAGGCAGCATGGAGGCGGCGCAGATGGCCGCTGCCCAGAGTTCGATGCCGGGCATGGGGGCGGCGATGCCGATGACGGAAGTGCAGGCGACGATGGTGGAGATTCAAGCGATTATCGAGTCCCTGCATATCAAGTCCTTGCTTCTGTTCTTCCTGGCTTATTTCCTGGGCGGCTACCTGTTGTACGCATCTTTGTTTGCGGCTATCGGGGCGGCGGTGGAAGACCAGGAGGATACCAACCAGTTCATGTGGCCGGTCACGATTCCGTTGATTCTGGGTATTTTGGTGGTGGCTACGGTCTTGAAGTCGCCTGACGGCCCGCTGGCTTTCTGGACTTCGATCATTCCTTTCACTTCGCCTATCGTGATGATGGCGCGTATCCCGTTCGGGGTGCCGGTCTGGGAACTGGTGCTGTCGCTGGGCTTGCTGGTGTTAGGGTTCATCGGCTCGACTTGGGTGGCGGCGCGGATTTACCGGGTGGGAATCCTGATGTATGGGAAGAAGGGGTCGTATAAGGAACTGTGGAAGTGGATAAGGTATAAGGAATAAACGCCTTGCAGCTGCTCGCCATAAAGGCGTTTATTCGGTTGGGGGGCAGGCATATCTTGTGAATATTGAAAATAAGGTGTCATGGCAAGGATATTGGTGGCGGATGACGAGGCGCTGATCCGCAGCAGCCTCCGCGAGATTTTGGAGTATGAGGGCTACGAGGTGGACGAGGCGGCGGACGGATTGCAGGCTTGGGAAATATTGCAGAAGAACGCCTTCGATGCGGTGTTCTGCGATATCAAGATGCCGGGTCTGGACGGCGTGGAACTGCTGGAAAAGGCGATGTCCCAATGTCCGGTGGCCTTTATCATGATTTCGGGCCACGGGGATATCGACACGGCGGTGGATTGCATCAAGAAAGGAGCCTTCGATTTCATTGCCAAGCCGTTGGAGCTGAACCGTATTTTGGTATCGCTCAAAAACGCCCTCGATAAGGGGCGGATGGAGAAGCGGACGCGGCAGCTGCAACGCCAGGTGGAGTCGAAATACCGGATTGTGGGGAGCAGCGGGCTTTTCGCGGAGGCTTTGGAGATGGCCGACAAGGTAGCCCCGACCGATGCGCGGGTCTTGATCATGGGACGGAATGGCACGGGAAAGGAATTGGTTGCGCGGAGGATTCATCGGAATAGCCAGGTAGGGGACGGACCCTTTGTGGAGGTGAACTGCGCGGCGATTCCCTCGGAGCTGATTGAGAGCGAGTTGTTCGGGCATGAGAAAGGTTCGTTCACCTCGGCGGTCAAGCAGCGCAAAGGCAGTTTCGAGCAGGCGCAGGACGGCACTATCTTCTTGGATGAAATCGGGGACATGAGCCTTTCGGCGCAAGCCAAGGTGCTGCGGGCTTTGCAGGAGAATGTCATCATGCGGGTGGGAGGCGAGAAGCCTATCGAGGTGAACGCGAGGGTGATTGCGGCCACGAACAAGGATTTGGAGGCCGAAATCGCTGCCGGGCGTTTCCGCGAGGACCTCTACCACCGCTTGAGCGTGATTGTGATTCGTGTTCCGGACTTGAAGGACCACAAGGAGGATATTCCGGAACTGGTCCGCTACTTCAACGAACAGGTTTCGGCCGGGATGAGCCGGCAGCCTCGGGAATTCAGCCCGGAGGCGGTTTCCTTGCTTTGCGCTCAGCCTTGGCCCGGCAATATCCGCCAGCTTCGCAACATTATCGAACGTCTGCTGATTCTCTGTCCCGGGCCGATAGGCAAAGAGGAAGTGGAGAGGTACTTGTAGCGAAGAGGTGCCTATTATTGCCTATTATGAGGACGGGCTGCCTATATTTATATTCATTTTCAGATTTCAATCCATTGCAGTCCTTCCTGCTTGCGGAGCCAGGTGAGTTGGCGCTTGGCATAGCGGCGGGTATGGGTCTTGATGTCGGTGACGGCCTGTTCCAGCGGGATCTTACCCTCGAAATATTCGAACAGTT
>JADIMZ010000032.1 GCA_017694335.1 Candidatus Pullibacteroides excrementavium | reverse complement strand
GCCCGTTCTGCTTTTTCGGGTCGCGGCCTACCGTACAATGAATTTCATTACTTCAGTTCCTTGCCGGGTCTTGACATTGGCAAAGTACACGCCCGGCGCCATCCGGGATACATTGTAGCGGAAAGCGGCTTGGTTCAGGTTGTCCCCCGATTCGAACATCAGTTTTCCCGATGCCGAGTAAAGGGAAACTTGCTCGATCGGAGTGTCGGTGGAAGAGATGGTGATGATTTCCGACGCCGGGTTGGGGTAGACGGAGAGCTGGGAAGCCAAAGCATCGTTTTCGTTGGCTGTCGGTTTCGTGATCCGGATGTCGTCGATCATGAAGATCCAGGCATTGTAAGAGACGCAGTTGATGGCGATGTAGATTTCTTTTCCGGCGTAGCTTGAGAGGTCTACCGTCACTTCCTCCCATGTGGCAGGGGCTTGCCGGATGCCTCCTATCCGTTGGAAGTCGTCGGGGTTGTCGCTTTCGCCTGATACGAGCACATAGTATTCTTCAATGTATTGAGGGTCGTAAGCTTTCACGAAGAAGCTCATCTTTGCATCCTGCCCCATTTTCAGCTTGGGCGAAATCAGCCAGTCGTTGTTGGTCATGCTTTCTTCGGCGTTGGCGAAGCAAGCCCCGAACCGGTCGCCTTCGTAGGGGGTCATGCCATAATCGGTCATGGCTGGTTCGGTCAGGCTGGGGTTGAAGGCCATGAAAGCCATGGGTTCGCCCATGCCGGGGAAAGAGGTTTCTTCAATGGTGTAGGTGTACGCCCCGTCGCGGTCTACGGTAGTCCATAACGGATTGAAACCGGAGGTGGAGAAGTCGAGGCATTCTTCAAAGTCCAGCACGTAGGGATCGGCTATCTCGGAACACCGTACAATCTTCTGGCAAGTGTCGTTGCCTGGATCTTCATCGTTGTCCATGACGGTGTAGGCCATGAGCGCGTACTCTTGCCCCGGGGTGGAGAGGTCTCCGGAGAAGGAAATCTCCGTGGACTGGTAGGGTTCCAGGTAGAAGGCTTTGCTGCCTATGGCGGTTTTGTCTATCATCAAATGGAGGCTGCCTTGGGCTATCTCGCTGCCGTTGTTCTGGATGCAGGCGGTGATGGTCTGGTTCGCCGTGAACGGGCCTTCTTCCACGGGCTGGCTGATGGCGCTCAGCTCCACGTCGTGTGTCCTGGGGGTTTTGCCATGGCCGAAGATGGCACGCAAGGAAGGCGATCCGTAGAAAGAGGTCTGGCGGTGGCAAACGCCGTTGATGATGGAATAGAACCGGCCACCTTCTGTTTTGTCAATCACCAGGCAGAGGCCGTCGAAAGCGACGGTGAACATGTAGGAACCTGCTTCGAGCATGACGGCCGGGATGGAGTAGTCTTCCTGCCCGCTGCTCCCGCTCTTTGTCCGGGTGATGGAGAACACTTCCTCGCCCAGCGTCTCGGTGGCATCATCCCACCGGTAGATGGCAAAGTCGATATCGGTAGCGACGCTCTGCACCCAGCCCACGGAGAACCCGGTCAAGGTGTCGGCTTTGGCAATCGACATGGGAAGCCCCATGGGGATATCCCTTCCTTCGGGATGCCCGATAGCGTAGAGTTCGGTGTACATATTGTCTGTCACATGGTCGAAAGCCAGCACATCGTCGGAGATTTCCATCCGTCGTGTCAGGCGGTTGTCTTCCGGATATTCGTCTTCATGCCCTTTGATGGATGTTTCCACCGTGATGTCCATGGTTGTGCCGATGATAGCATCGGGAATGGTCATTTCCACATTCATGACGGCTGTATCGGCTTCGGAAAGAGATGCGTAGGAGGTGGCCAGGATTGTCTCGCCGGACTTGATGGTGATGATGGCCGTGTCGATAGGCTGCCTGCCCCGGTTTTCGATGCTCACATAGGCGGATGTGCCTTCTTTGGCATGTTCGGCAGGCACCTTGCTGTACAGGGTGAAATCGTTAGGCCGGATGTCGTATTCTCTGAGATTGTTGATCGTGATGCTTTTCAAGTAGAGCGTGGCTTCCGTGGCCACGGGTACGACGGCAAAGCTGTATGTGCCGTCTGCTTCGGGCGTGAAGAAGGATTCGTAGGTGGCGAAGGTCTCGTGAGTGTACTCTTCCTCGAAGTCGGCGATGATATCCCATTCAGACACCGGGGTGCCGGAAAGGCCGTACCGGATTTGAAAGTCGGCATATCTTTCTGTGTAGTATGACATTTGGCCGGCTTTGTAGCTCATGGAGAGGATGTAATTCTCTCCTTCCTTGAGTTCGACGCACCGCGATGTCATGACCGAGTCGGCCAAGGCATGGCAGGCTTGCTTGCTGGCATCGTGGCTCCAGGTACCGTTGGGCGAATCCCAGTCTCCGGCGTTGCCGGAGCCGAAGTCCGTGGCGAAGGGAAGCTCGGCAGGGCTGCCGTAGTGGACGGTGGTGTCGTTGCCGCTGTTGTTGCCGGTGTTTTCTTCAGCGCTTTCCCCGTCGGGCTTCAGCACGGAACCGCTCACTTGCACGATGTGGGTCCTGCCCTCGGAAAGGTCCGCTTTCTGGGAGAAATAGACGGTCTTGCTGCTTTCGAAAGCGATGGTGTCGGTGAAGCGTTCGCTTACCGGAGTCCCGTTGTTCAACGTGTAAGTGAGTTCGAACTCGGTGATGGCTTCATTGCCCTGGTTGGCTACGGTCACGGCAATGCTTTCCGCAGTTCCGAGGCTGCAGGAGGAAACAGGAAGTTCCACATTGGCAATGGCCAGGTCCGGGATGCCGCGGAACGGGCCTTGCCCGATGGTCACGTTGTCGATTTGCATGCCCGAACCGATGGGGTCGGTGATGCAATGGAAGGAAAAATAGTAATCGCCGGCTTCCGCCAGGGTGACGGGGATGCTGAAGAAACGGAAACCCGGTTCTGCGTTGTAATCAGCGTAGGTGGCGAGTACTTCCATCTCCTTGGGGTCTGCGGATGTGCCGTAAAGTATCTCGAAGTCTTCGTCATACCCTTTTGTCCTTGTGGAAAGGTAGAAACAGAAATGGTTTTCTCCGGCGGACAGGGATACCGGGCTTGAAAGTGTCAGGTAGTCGTTGCCTCTTTCTTCATCGGTGTCGAGGATGCGGACGCAGCCTTTGGGTTCGCCCATGCCTATGTCTTCCCTCCATTCCCATGTGAGGTTGTCTTTGTTGGCATCGGTGATTGACCATTGATCCATCGATTCCGCGGTGTTGAAATCGCAGAAAAATCCCTCGTTCTGGGCAAGTATGCTGCCATGGCAGAGAAGAGAGAGTCCTAATACATACAATAGCTTTTTCATATTGTCGGATTTGGTTTGTTTCCTTTCGAGCCGGTACAGCGGCGTATGGGCGGTTCTGGCAAAAGTTTCAGACGGCTTCCTGATGTTCCGGGGTCTTGGTGGATTTTCCGTTTTGCACAAAGCTAAAGTACGGAGGAGCTTCCGTTTTCTTTCTACGGCATAATTACGATTTTGGAAAAACGTATCACGCTAAAAATACGATGCAAGTATAACGTATTGGATAATAATTGTATTTATCGGGAATGGGATGCTATCTCAGAGATGGGAATCGTAAAGGCAAGGCTGGAGAACGAGGCTTGGAACGGGATTCCAGGCTGCGTGGCATCAGTGCCGCCAGGCGAGGTCTTACAAGAATTTCTGCAAGTACAAGGGAATCTTCACATCCGATGCCAGGCCCAGTTTCTTGCGGATGCGGTAAATCATGGTCTCGATGGTACGGGGAGACCGGTTGGTTATTTCTGCTATTTCCTTGGGTGTGAGATTCGATGCCAAGAGGGCGCAGAGCCGCTGCTCCACCGGTGACATGTCCGGTGCATGGGAGGTCAGCTGTGTATAGAAATCCTTGTGGATCTGTTCAAAATAGAAACGGAAATCTTGCCATCCATTCACGTTCCCGTCAAAACAGGAAAGGCTTTTTTCCAAGTTCTGCAGCATGAGGTCTTTTTCTTCCGGGCTTTTGCAGCTGCGGATTTTTTCCATCTCTTTGCGGACTTCCTTCAACGTGTCGTTGACCCGGACCAGGTATAGCGAGCGAGCGGCAAGTTCCCTGTTCTTGCTTTCGATGGAAGACTCCAGATTGTCGATGCCTTCTTCTTGCAGCAGCTTGGTCTTTTGGACGTAATCGTGGAGGCGGTTGACTTCCTTGTTCTTCATCCTCAGCCGTTTGAACATGTTGGCTATGTAGATGAGCAGGCTGGTTATCAGGAAGGCGGCAATGGCCAGGACGATGCCTCGCCTCTGGTTGGAGAGGTTTGACATGTGGAGGTCCTGTTCCAGCATCTTCTTGTCGGAGGCCATCTTGTAGTTTTCGTATTTGGCTGTCAGGTAGTCGAGCTGGATCTGGCTCATGACGCCGCTCAAGGAGTCTCTTTTCTCGATGCCGGCAGTGTAGTAATCCTTGAATTCCTGGTATCTTCCCGTTTGGAAGAGGATATCGGAATAGGCAATCATCAAAGAGGAGAGCAGGTCTTTGAAGTCCATCTTCTGCGCTAAGGAAATGGCTTGGAGGTAAGTCTTTCCGGCTTTGTCCAATTGTCCGGACTGCATCTGCAGGAAGGCGATGTTCTGCAGGGAAACCGTTTCCATGTAGGCGTTCTTCTGTGCGCGGGCCAGGGACAAGGCCTGGTGCAAGTATTCATTGGCTATGGGGGTTTCGTCCAGCAGCATGTAAATCAGGCCCATGTTGTTGTAGAGCAGGAGTTTCTGGTGGTCTTCGTCCGGGGAGCCTTTCACTACCACTTCCTTCAGGTAGTGGATGGCTGAGTCGTATTGCGCCTTGGCATAATACCAGCTGGCCAGGTGGTTGAACAGGATTCCCCGCTGGGCTTGGGTCCCGGGTTCTTCCTGAGGCATGGAATAGAATATCCGTTTGGCTTGCACATGGTGTTCCATGGATTGTTCCGCCTGCTGTTTCTGCATATATATATAGCCCAGATAGGAGTGGGCTTGCAGTTGCACCCAGTCGGGGGCAGGCGTTCTGAGCAGATCAAGGAAGGTGGCCACGCTTTCTTGGTGCATCCCTGCGTGGGAGAGCAGTATGCCCAACGAAAGCTGGGTTTCTGCGCGGTAAGCCCTGTCTATGCTGTCTAAGTGGTTTTGGGCATCCATAGTGGCAAGGATGTCCTGGCAAATCTGGATGGCTTGGGAAAAATAGCCTTGTTTTTTGAGAAAGGCTATTTGTTCCTTGCGGGTTTTGTATTGGTTCTGGCGTTCGTCAAGCTGGCTGTAGAGCGATGCCAAAGAGTCGTAGTAGGGGATTTTGCGCCAAGGCTCGGTGGAGGAGTCTTCTATCTTGTTTTGGAAATAGTCGGTTTTTGCCTGCAATCGGGTCTTTTGCTTGCTTTCATCCTGCGCGGAGGCATGGGTAAGGAACAGGCAAAGCAAAGCCACGCCCGTCAAAAGGCTGGTGGCATTCTTTCGCCTGCATGGATGTTTTCTTTTGCCTCGGCGGGCATCGGCAGCATGAACCATTTTATAGCACTACGATTATGTAAGGTCCAACAGGATGTTTTTCCTTTTTTTGCAGGTATTGTTTCAATTCCGGACGCTTTTCTATATGCCGTTCGGGCAGCATCAGGACAGTATTCTGCAATTTTTCTAATTGAGTTACGGCATCTTGGCTGTTATTGAGCTGGCGGATATCTTCCCCTAAAAAGACATCGGTATTTTCGGCCCGGTGCAAATAAATCGAATAAAAATGTTCCAGTCCTTTTTCTTCTTTGAGCTCGACGGCTTTCTCGCAGAGGTCCCGATAGCCGATCCACGGATTAAGTGCCGGAATGGAAAAACCGCCTACGAAAGCCCCGATTAATATTGAGAATCCGATGGTATTCAGGGCCTTTCGCAGATTCCGCTGCTTGAGGGCAATAAGAGTCAGAACTCCTGCCAGACTGAAGATGCCGGCGGCAATAAAGAAGAAAGGCTGCCCGAGATAGGATAAGCCGCTGAAGAGGACGATGCCGGCCAAGGCGGGCAATGCCAAGACCATGACTCCGGCAGGGAACGCCACGGATGCCGCCAGCCAGCCATTCCATGGGAATTTCCGGATCAGGGCTGCTGTCAAAAACACGAAAAACGGAACGATAGGAGCCAGATAGACACCTAATTTACCGCTTACCAAGGATAGCATGACAAAGGTTGTCCAAATGGTGGCGTTCCAGAAGTGCTCCGTATCGGAGGTGAGCCGGTGCTTGAGCATGCCGGCAGCTATGACGCCGACCAGCAACAGGCTGTAAGGAGCCAGGTTCGGCCAAATCTGAATCAGATAGAAATAGAATGGTTTTTTGTGATGGAAGGCATCCACCGCCCGGCCAGCCGTCTGGTGGAACAGGAGATTCTGCAAATAATCGGTATTGCGGTCTTCCAGGTACACGCAGAGGAACCATGCGCCGCAAAGCACGACCACGGTCAGGAACATCCTCCAGTTCCAGTAGTGGAAGAACGAACGAGCTTCGCGCTTGTAAAGCAGGAACACCAAGGGGCAAAGCAACGGCATCAGGATGCCGACCGGGCCTTTGGTGAAGATGGCCAAGAAAGTGTACAGTCCGAACAGGAAACTCTGTGTTTTGAAGTTGCCTTCGCCCCGGAACATCTTGAAAAACGTATGCAAGGCCAGCACGATGAACAGGGTCATCAAGGTATCCATCCGGGCAAAGACGTTGAGCCCCAGGAAAAGCCCGCAGGTAATCAGCATCAATTGGGATGTCAGAATCCATCCTTTGTCGGGCAGAGGGCATTCTTTGACTAGCCAGTTTCGCATCACGCGCATTGTGACCAAGGCCGGGATTAACGAGAAAAGAGAAATGAACCACATGCAATGCTGACCGAACAGAGCCTTGCCCAGCATGACGATCCAAAGGTACAACGGGGGCTTATCGGCATAGACCACGCCGTTGTTGGTAAAGGTGAACCAGTCCCCGTTCAGGAGGGCCTCGTCGGCAATGCTCAGATACCGCAGTTCGTTCGAAACCGAGAAGTCCCGCAGAATCATGATAGGCAGGAAAGCGATCAGAGCGAGCAGCGGCAGGTATTTCTCAATGCTGCGCATCAGCGGTCGGGAGGATTGTTGCATCATGCGTTCGTTTTTTGAGGTGGCAGGTTTCCCTTTTCGGCCCATTTCCGGCCAAGGCCTTTATTCCAGGCCGGTACCGGGTTTCAAATCGGTATCGTTCACGTGGTAGTTGAGGTAGTTCTTGCGCATCCAGCGCACGGCAAGGCAGTCTATGAACGGTCCGACCAAGCGGTTCCACATGCTGTATTTGGAAACTCCGGCCACCCTGGCGTAGGAGGGCACATGAATCTGCTTGGCAGTGCCTTCTCCCATCAGGATCAGGGCCTGGATGAAACGGTGCATCCCGGTGAAGAAAGGCATCCGTTTGGCAGCGTCGGTCCGCATCACCTTGAGCGGGCATCCCGTGTCGATGGCGCCGTCGTGGGTCATGCTGCGCCGGAACGCATTGCCGATCTTGGATTGGATTTTCTTCGACTTGGTATCCTGGCGGTTCATCCGGATACCGGCCACCAAGGTGTATTGCGTGCGGTACTGCAGCAAGGTGTTGAAATCTTCCGGCAGGGTCTGGAGGTCGGCATCGATATACCCTACGTATTCCGAGCAGCAATAGTCGAAACCGGCTTTGAGCGCCGCGCTCTTGCCCGAATTCTTGCTATAGGAAAGATAGAAGAAATCCGGGCTTACTTGGCAAGCCTTCTTAATCATTTCCAGGCTTTTATCGGAAGAGCCGTCATTGACAAAGAGCACGCAGGACTTGCAGAGCGCCTTCGGAAGGTATTCGGCAAGCTTGGCGCAGAGCGCATCCATGCATTCTTCTTCGTTGAAGACGGGCACGATGATTGTAAAATCGTAATTCTGTGTCTGGTTCATGAGGCAAAATATACATGCGCCCATATAAAGGGCAAATTCAGAACAGCAAAAGTACTTCTTTTGATACTATTTTGCATCCGGATACGGGAATCTTTTGGGAAAATCCGTCGAGAAGATTAATTTCGCGCACCTTAACGACTTTAGGCGAGAAAGGTTAAGCTGGGTTTGTGAGCTCGCCAGACTATGATTCGCGGGAGAGGAAACCGCCATTTTGGAGAAGAGGGGGTTCCGATGCCAAATAGAAGGGAAAAATGTCGTTTTTGTTGTCGATAGGAATGCAAATTGCGGATACGGCCCGTCAATTGTCGGATTCGGTTCTTTCTGTGGCCGATACTGTGATGTCGGCGGGTGCCGTGGCCGGATCCGTGACGGATTCGGGAAACTCTTTATGGAATTGGCTATGCCAATGGTTTCAGAAGATGCTTTCCCAGGAGAATGTAGGGATATACCTGATAGGTTTTACTGCCCAGCTGCTGTTCTCGGCCCGTCTTCTATTGCAATGGCTTATTTCCGAGAAAACCCATAAAGTGCAAAGCCCCAATATTTATTGGATATTAAGCATAGCGGGGGCCTGGTTGTTGACTTTATACGGATGGTTTCGTGAAGACTTCTCTATTATTCTGGGCCAGATTATCACGTATTACATCTATATGTGGAACCTTCGGGCCAAGAAAATCTGGCAGCCTTTGCCCAGGCTGTTGCGTTGGATTCTTGTGCTGACCCCTGTCATTGCGCTGTTGTTCTGCTTGCGCGATGCCGATCGTTTCTTCGGATCCTTGTTCCGCAATCCCGATGTTTCCATAGGGCTCCTGGTGTTCGGGTCTTTGGGTCAGGTTGTATTTACGTTGCGGTTTATATATCAGATTGTTTATTCCTATCGGCATGGGGAATCCGTATTGCCGGTAGGATTCTGGCTCCTGAGCCTGGTGGGCGCCACCACAATCATGGCATACGGGATTGTGCGCAGCGACCCCGTGCTGATTTTAGGGCAGTCGTTCGGCTGGGTGGCTTACTTGCGCAACATCATGATCGGGTTTCGCCAGAAAAAGGATTGAAAATAGACAAAGACATGCATAAATCAGGATTTGTAACGATTATAGGGAATCCCAATGCAGGGAAGTCCACTTTGATGAACGCCTTGTTGGGCGAGGAACTCTCCATTACCTCGCCCAAGGCGCAGACCACGCGCGAGAAAGTCCTCGGCATTCTCAACGGGGCGGATTACCAGATTGTGTTTTCCGACACGCCCGGCATCCTCAATCCCCATTACAAATTGCAGGAGAGTATGCTCAAGAGCATAGAAAACAGCGTGGACGAAGCCGATGTGTTCATCCTTATCACCGATGTGGGCGAGGATTTCAAGAATCCGTCCATTATCGAGAGGGTGCAGAAGACCGGTACGCCGATAATCCTGCTGATTAACAAGATTGATACGGTGACCCAGGAAGAAGCCATGCAGAAGATTTCCTATTGGCAGGAAAAGCTTCCCTTGGCGGAAGTAATCCCGATATCCGCGCTGTACAAGTTTCAGACGCAGCGTGTCCTGGATGCTATCCTGGCGCGTCTTCCCGAAGGTCCGGCCTATTATCCCAAGGACGAGCTTTCCGACCGGAACCTCCGTTTCTTTGCAGCGGAAACCATTCGTAAGCATATCCTTCTGCAATACAAGCAGGAAATTCCCTATTCGGTACAGGTGGAAGTGGAAGATTACAAGGAAATGCCCAAGCTGGACCGGATCGGGGCGGTGATTTACGTGGAAAAGGATAGCCAGAAAGGCATCCTGATTGGCAAGGGCGGCGCAGCCTTGAAGCGAGTGGGGACCGATGCCCGCAAGGAATTCGAGCAGTTCATCGGCAAGAAAGTCTTCTTGGACTTGCGGGTCAAGGTGCTCAAGAACTGGCGCAACGACGACCGCTTGTTGCAACGTTTCGGCTATGACGTATCCAAACGCAAGCCGGGCCAGGATGCCAATCCCGACAAACTGGCCGCCGAAGCACAAGCCGCATTGAAAGAGATGGAAGGCCTGGTAGACGGCCGTGAAGAATAGTAGGCCATATGCAAAACAGAACCGAATTGAAAAAGCTGTTTCCTAAAATCCTGTTGCTGATGCTTGTAGTGGTGTCGGCAGTTTTGTTTTGGCCGGGAAATTACTATGTCCGTCAGGCCTTGCTGCATCTGATGCCCAAGATAGATCAGTACCCTATTTTTGAAAACCGCGTTGTTGAGGCCGGCGATCCGGCACCTCTTCCCTACGAGCCCGGAGTTGGCGAACGGAGGATAGCACCTCGCTTCGAAGAAGATTTTGCCCGTTACGGCACGGTGGCCTTCGTGGTCTTGAAGCATGGCCGGATCTGGGCCGAACAGTATTGGGATGGCTACAGCGATACCTCGCACAGCAATTCCTTTTCGATGGCCAAGAGCATCGTCTCGCTCTTGGTGGGCTGCGCTATTCATGACGGTTATATCCAAAGCGTGGATCAGCCGGTAGGTGATTTCCTGCCCGAATGGGGCGCGTTTGAAGGCGATACCTTGACTATACGTGATTTGTTGACGATGAGCGCCGGTGTCAAATGGGACGAGAGTGCTTCCTCGCTTTTTTCCACCACGACCGAAGCCTATTACGGCAAGGATCTCTGGGGACTGGCGCAGCGGGAAATCCTGATAGAAAAGCCGGGCGTTTATTTCAATTACCAGAGCGGGGTGACGCAGATTCTGGCCTTTGTGCTTAAGAAGGCCACGGGCAAGAACATCGCGGATTATGCTTCGGAGAAAATCTGGACCCCGATACAGGCCGAGGAGGACGCGCTTTGGAGCCTGGACCACGAGGGAGGCATGGAGAAAGCCTATTGCTGCTTCAATTCCAACGCCCGCGATTTCGCCCGTCTGGGCCAATTGGTTTTGCAGCACGGTTACTGGTATCCGCAAGGCAATGCCGGCACTTCCGGTCATCTGCCTGGCTCGGATGCCATGCATCGGATTCCCGTGGTGGATTCGGCTTATGTGGCCGAGGCGACCACGCCGGCCACCTATCTGAAGGCCCGGTTGGAAGACGGGCGAGAAGTGCCCTGCACGATGTATGGCTACCAGTTCTGGAAACTGGACTACAAAGGTCTTGACGTGACGTATTTTCGGGGAATCTTGGGGCAGTACATCTTCGTGATTCCGGCCTTGGATGCCGTGGTGGTCCGCCTAGGGCATGAACGGGCCGATGCCTATGACATCGAACAGGATTATCCTTTGGATGTCGAGATCTGGCTCGAAGCCGCTTTGGATTTGCTATGAAGTCCGGATGGTGTTTGTCCGTGTTTGGAAAAGTAGTATCTTAGCATTGGAAAACTAGAGTGTTCGATATGTTCCAGAATGTTTATTCATGTGTGCTTGTGGATGATGACTCCGCTTCCCTGCACCTGATGGAAGAGATGTTCAAAGCGTCCTCCCTTTTTTGTGTTGTCAAAACTTTTTCATCCATAGGCAAGGCCTTGGATTATGTCAAGGAAAATGAGGTGGACTTGATGGTGACCGACATAGAATTCCCGGGGGAAGGCTTCTGCTATGAAATACTGTTGCGTACCCATCTTCCGGATACGCTCCGGATTGTTATCCTTTCGGCCTATCACTATCATTTCTTTACGGGGTTCTCTTCGATACGAAAGGTTCCGAATGTCATAGGTACACACTCCAAGCCTTTTACGCCCGAGTTGTTGCATTGGACCGAAGAATCCTTTTTAAAGTCTCAAGCGAATGGATTTGTTGAGCTTCCGGAACCGGAATCGTTTTTCTGCTACGAGGAGGGAAACAAAGGCAGGCAACGGATGGTGCGATATTCGGATATTGTCATGATCAGGCTGAAGAACGCGCCCGGATACAGAGGAAAAGCGCTCTGTATCTATTTGAACACAACGCCAAGGGAGCACTATAGATTTTCGCTTACCTTGCAAGAATGTTTCGAATTGTTGGAAAAAAACTGTCCGGGCCGTTTTCTCCTGGTCAAGCGGCAAGGGATAGTGAACAAGAAGAATGTTGTGGTGAAGGGCGACTGGCTGATTCCGGCACATCAGAAATATTCCAATAAGAAGCTGTATTTGCCGATACCTGCTGCCATGAAGAAAACCATAAGCAAGATCATACCTGGATGGTCAGGCGAACAGTGACAATCCGGTACTCGGGATGCTGGTTGTTGGCACTGAATTCCAGAAGGGCATCTTCTCCATAGTAGTTCTGGAGTCTTTGTTGGAGCAAGGACAGTCCTCGGGAGGTCGGGTTGTTGAAAAAGGCTTGCAGATGGGTCCTGTTAGAGCATTGCAGTTTGAATACGGAAGGATTGGAAAAATCGAAAACAATATCCATTTCCCCTTGGGAAGAGGTGATGCCGTGTTTGAACATATTGCAGATGATGGGTTCGGTAATCAAGCTTAAGACATTATACGAAGGCTCTTCGCCAAGGATGTTGAAATATATGGGCAGTTCGGGGTAGCGGGATCGGTAGTACTGGTATAGCTTGCGGGAAAACTCAATCTCGTCTTTGGCTGGGCAGGAGGATATGGCAGTGTGGGTGAAACTGTATTCGTACATATAGAGAATGCTCTCTATGTCTTTTTGCAGAGACGTGTTGTATGCGCAGTCGGCTATGAAGCTAAGCGCATTTTCGGTAAAATGTTCATGTTGCAGGTATTGGTTTGTCCTGTATTGGAGGTTTTGAATTTCTTCTATGTGTTGCAAGTCTTCTTTGATCAGTTGCCGATACCTGTACGCGTCGTAATACAGTGTTGATAGTCCGGCCAGAGAGAAGATGACTGCGTCTCGAATGGCAATGCCGCTCAGGGTCTGGCGGCGGATTCCTTGCAAGACTTCTTCCGTATCTTCTGGACGGTAAGGATGGATATGGCCTAAGATGGTGGGAATGACGTAGAAATATTCTGATAGTACGGCAAGGGCCCAAATGGCAATAGAGCAGAGTGCAAAGTATGCATATTGCTTTTTATAGATCCATTTGAAGCCGAAGAAGTATATGAGATATGTGAATAGGAGGAGGATGCAGAATGTTATCTTTTCTTGGTTTATGGATGAAAATCCTCTCATTTGAAAAGAGTTAATCCAAATGCAGTAGGCAACAGCCCATCCTATGATTTGCAATCCGATTACGAGAATCCTTCGTTTGGATTGCTTGCCGATGGATATTGAACTGAAAATGCTTTTGTTTTCTTTCCTCTTTTTCGGTTGCTTAGGATGGGCCGTCTTCTTTGTCATTTTTCTACAAATTAGGGTAGATTGCTTTTTCGGTAAAGGTAATACCTTTTATTAAAAAACACCGGGTTTCCGTGTCTCTTTCTAGCGTTTGTTGAGGAATATTGATCCATCGGTTGTTCTCTTTTATATAAAAAGAACGTGCTGGCATGGCAAAAGTCTCGTAATCGGAAAAATCCTCGGGATATAAACAATGCGCGTTGAAATGATGGAGGGTGTTGGAAAGGCTTTTGCTTAGCGGTTTTTCGAATTCTATAGACCCCTGTGTTTGGCAAGCTTTTCCATGGCCTGCGCAATCTCTATGGGAATTATATCCAGGAAGGCAGCTTCCATCGCATTCTTCTTTTGTGTGTCCGACTCGTGTTTTGAGCCCGACAATGGCTCCACTTTTTTTGGAATGTACAAGGGTGGCTGTGGATAAGAACTCTTGTTCATTGCCTCCTTGTTGCGACAGAGGTTTGTCTTTGCTGCATCCTGATCCGAAAAGAAGGATTGCTGAAATAGCTGCAGCGATTGAGGTTGGTTTTAATCTTTTCATGTTTAATGGTTGATAAAATTTTCGGCAAAAAACGGCCAAAAAACAGCTATAATCAAAATACGATTGAAATAAAATCAAAATAAAATCGGAGAATTTATTTTATTATTTTGTTTATGAGTGATTTAATCGTATTCGATTTTTCAAAAAATCTTTTATGGCGGTTAAAATTATTTTCTTGGAGAAAGGGGACGTTCCATTATACCTTTGTTACATTCAATTCGGGTGGTGGCTGAGTGGTGCGGATTGTTTTTAAATTATTCATTTATGATTAAGTGTTAAACTAAAAAATCAAAATCATGAAAAAGACATTTCTTATGACATCGGCAGTTGCATTGCTGCTTGGGATGAGCGCGAACGCGCAGATTAAAGTGACCAGCGACGAGGTAGAAGTGTTGAATCCGTTGCGGATAGGGGTTCACAGCATCCAGCGTGAGGGGAGTCAGTATTTGAAAATAGTCGATGATTACGGGTATGGTGTGAAATTGTGGACAAACGGGGCGTCGCCGACCAGTAACGGAGTGTCGTCGGGAGGCGTGATAGTAACGCCCGTGACAGGACCTGCCGGTTGTCTGGGCCCGTTGGAGAATTTAAAGGCGGACTTGGCGACATCGAGTACCCGTTTCCGTCATTTGTATATAAAGAAGATATACAGCATAGAGCCCATGGTGGTGACATCGGACAGCCGGTACAAGGAAAATGTCCAGGATTTGGAAGAGGCGACAGCCAAAATAGCGGCTTTGCGACCGGTGAGCTTCGATTTCAAGGCCGAACTGCAGGACGGAGATACGACGGGCTTGAAAGGGAAAGTTGGGTTCTTGGCGCAGGAGGTGCAGGAGGTGCTGCCGGGGTTGGTGGAGTATCTGCCGGAAGTCGATATGTATACCATGAATTACGTAGGCCTGATACCCTATATGGTGGAGGCCTTCCAGGAGGAGCGTGCGGAAGTGGAGAGCCTGCGGACAGAAAACGAGGCCATGTCGGAAGCGATAGAGGCCATGCAGGAAGAGATAGAAGCGTTGAAGAGCGCATTGGAAGGAATGGGACCTGCGGCACAGGGGGGCAAGGCGCCGGAGGCTCCTGCATACAACGAGGATGAAGGAGATGAGGTCATGAGCCAAGGCTACCTGTTGTACCAGAACATGCCCAACCCGTTTTCGGAAGAGACGCGAATCCGGTACGAGCTTCTGTCCACGGCGCAGTCGGCCGTTCTCCAGCTGTTCGACATGCAGGGCAGGAAGGTCATGGAGAGGTCGTTGCCTCAGGGGGTGGAATCCGGGGAGGTGGAAATCAGTGGGAACACCTTGCAACCGGGGATGTATACCTACGCCTTGGTGGTTTCTGGCAAGGTGATGGCCAGCAAGAAGATGGTCGTGACCGAGTAACGGATGCATGGATTCCGGCATCACTGCCGGAATCCGGAGAGTGTCATTATTGAATTGTATCATATAGCGATTTGCATTATGAAGAGATTTTTTGTTTGGGTATTGATGAACATTGCCGGTGCTTATGGATTGTGCCATGCTCAGCTGACAGTTCAACAGGTCGATAGCATGATTCCAGGTTATTTGGAAGATGTGGGGCTTCGTTCGGGATATTGCTTGTATGCGTATGGGAATGCCATAGAGAAGGAAGTCGGGATTCCCGTGTTCAATGATACGATTTTTGCGCAGGATGTCTTTGTCTATTTCGTAGATGAGCATCCTTGGGCGAATTGGTCTCATGCGGCACGGTTTCTGTTTGTCTCCGAAGACGGGACGATTGAAGAACGGAAAACCGTTTGGCCTCCAGATGGTTTGGAAAAATGGAGATGTCTGTCCGATAGTCCCGAGGTTGCCGGAGGTTCGCTGTACGACTTTTCAAAACTTCGATCGAGGAAGGCCTCGGGCGTGGATATGTCGCATTGCCATGCCGTTATTATTAGCGGAGGGGTGGAACCATCCATGAATCGAGCAAGGTATTGGAATGATTGCGCTGCGGTTTACTCTGTGTTGGTCGGGGTGTATGGGTATGCCCCGGAGAATATCCATGTGTTGGTTTCGGATGGAACGAGTTCAGGAAAGGATAGGGATTTGGGAGGTGGCCGATTCGACTCATCTCCATTGGATTTGGATGGTAATGGAACACCGGATATACAATATGCGGCGACAAAGTCAAATGTGACAAAGGTTTTCGACATTCTTTCCCGGACGTTGACAGAGGAAGACAATCTGTTTATGTTTGTAACCGACCATGGTTCGATAGGGACGGGGCTGTATGAGCAAAACACGCAGTATATCAATCTTTGGAACAAAGAGAAGATGAGCGATGTCGAACTCAAGGCGGAACTGGATAAACTGGAAGTGGAGTTTGTGAATGTTTTGTTGGCGCAATGTTATTCCGGAGGGGTTGCGATGGATTTGCGTGCGGAAAATCGATTCATAGCCGCAGCCTGTGGGCCTTTTGAAAATTCGTCAGCTTCCATAGAGGGGGATTATGAAGAGTTCGTCTATCATTGGGTGGCGGCTGTTTCAGGGAATTATCCGTCGGGAGAGTCTGCTGATGCAGACGAGAATAACGATGGGTACATATCCATGAACGAAGCGTTCCTTTATGCCAGGGAACATGACAGGAGGGTTCCGGATGAGAATCCTCTGCGTTATGAGGGTTATGCCGGCATGGGCGACGCGTTGAGTTTGCGGGGACTTGAGATTTGTACCGAACGGCTATTCAGTGGAACGGTGGCTTCGGATGAAACCGTGGACGGATGTATTGTCAGGTTGCGCAGCTGCACCGTAAAAAACGATGCCAAGCTGACGGTGGAATACAAGGAGTCGGTAATCATAGATAGACAATTTACCATGGAAGCGGGGGCAGAATTCGAGACAAAGGTGACAGAGGAGTAAGGAGGCTTTCAGGTAAAAAACAAGGATTGAACGGATGTTGGATTATTAAAATGATAGGAAAATGAAAACGATATTGTGGATGATTTCAGTGCTCGGCATGGCGGCGGCCATGGTTTCGTGCAAGCCGGATGAAGAATCGCTTCGAGGGGAAGCCGGTTTTATCCTGGACACGACATCGAGATGGACGCTTGCGGATCCGGACCGATTGGGGGTATTGAGCGGTTCGTACGAGGTGTTCAACGACACGATGATAGAGGGAGTGCGTTGGCGGCAGATAGGGCGGAACAGCCGTGAGGGATGGGTATTGGACTGCCTGTTGCGGCAGGAAGGGGAGCAGGTGTACCGGTACGATGCCGCCTCGGGGGAGGGGTTGCTGGTGTATGATTTCGATGTGGCGGAAGGGGAACAGGTGACGGTGTACGGGCTGGAGGGGGCGGAGACCTTGACGGTGGAGAAGGTGGGGGACACGGTGCTGCCGGGCGGGGACGGGTTGCCCTATCGTTACGTGTCGCTCCGAAGCGGGGACTACCGGGACGTGTGGGTGGAGAACATGGGGTCGTTGCGGACAGGGTTCTATTTCTTTGGCACATCCACCCGCTTGGAAGGGTTCATATACGACAAGCGTCCGGGGATACATTTGTACGTGAACCCGGAATACGCGTATCTGATTAACGAGTAGGTTGTGGCGACCGCATCGAAGAGCGAGGGGTCGACAGACGATGCAGAGCAGTCTGCTGCCTGTTGCTGTCAATCTTGATGCGGTCGTCTGGTTTTGCCCGAGAGTGATGCCGGGGAGGACGATTCAAGACCGCCCGGTGAGGAAAGGCAAGGATTTGTGTTAAATTGGTAAAAGGGGGAGTCAACCCAAACCAAACTTTTAAAGGTGTCTGCAGGGAAAGAAGTTGAAATGGGTGCGAATACATGCATTCGGCGAGGGAGTTCGGTGGAAATCACTGCAGGCGAAGAGATTGTTTTGCAGCCCGGATGCATTATCGAAGCCGGGGCGGATGTGGCATTGCAAGTAATGGAGAAATAGGAGGAATTATGAAAAGGAAACGTTTTTTGCCGATATGGGCCAAGGCGGGGCTTCCTGTCATGGCAGCATTGTTCTTCACTTCCTGCGGCTGGGAATGCCAAGGGATAC
>JADIMZ010000031.1 GCA_017694335.1 Candidatus Pullibacteroides excrementavium | reverse complement strand
AGGCATACCAACGGCCTGCATTTCGAACTCTGGTACAACGGAAGTCCGATGGATCCGGAGAATTACATCGCATTTTAAACCTTTCAGCATTGGAAACAAAATTCTCTTCAACGCAATACCCTGACGGGCAGAAGCATCTGGCGCTTTTAGGCTCCACAGGCTCTATCGGCACGCAGGCTTTGGACGTGGTCCGCCAGCATCCGGATGCCTTTTGCATCGAAGTGCTGACAGCGCAAAACCAAGCCGATTTGCTCATCCGTCAGGCGCTGGAATTCAAGCCCAATATCGTTGTCATCGGCAACGAGACCCATTACGAAAAGGTCCGCGATGCCCTGGCGCATACCGATACCAAGGTCTTTGCCGGAGCGGATTCGATAGCCGATGCCGCCACTTGCGAAAGCGTGGATACCGTGGTGACCGCGCTTTTGGGCTACGCAGGCCTGCAGCCCACGATGAAAGCCATCCAAGCCGGCAAGCATATCGCGCTGGCCAATAAAGAGACCTTGGTGGCCGGAGGGGCTATCGTATGCCGGGCCGCCCGTGAACAGCAGGTGGCCATCACTCCTATCGACTCGGAACACTCGGCCATCTTCCAATGCCTTGCCGGCGAATACATGAACCCGGTGGAAAGAATCTTCCTGACCGGTTCGGGCGGCCCGTTCCGGGGCAAGAAAGGGGAACAGCTGCAGGACATCAAACCGGAACAAGCCTTGAAGCATCCCACCTGGCATATGGGACGGAAAATCTCGATCGATTCGGCCACGCTGATGAACAAAGGCCTGGAAATGATCGAGGCCCGCTGGCTGTTCGGCGTAAAGCCGCAGGACATCGAGGTAGTGATCCATCCCGAAAGCATCGTCCATTCGATGGTATCCTTCCAGGACGGTTCGGTCAAGGCCCAATTGGGACTGCCCGACATGAAACTGCCGATCCAATACGCGCTCAGCTTCCCGCAACGCCTATCGTTGGACGTTCCCCGCTTGGATCTGACGCAAACCGGCAGCCTGCATTTCGAGAAACCCGATACCGGGACTTTCCGCTGCCTGCCCTTGGCTTACCAAGCCCTCGACAAAGGCGGGAACATGCCCTGTATCATGAACGCAGCCAACGAGATAGCGGTACAAGCCTTTTTGGAGGAAAGGATTCCGTTCCTGGCCATTGCCGACCTGATTGCCCGGACCATGGAAAAGGCCAGCTTCCTGCCCGCTCCGAACATAGAGGAATTGAACGAGTCGGACGCAGAGAGCCGTCGCCTCTGCCAGGAATTAATCGACACATCCGCCCTCATGACACCGGCTCAGTAACGGCAGGCTGACGTTTCCGGGACGCTCTTCCGAAGAACCTGCCGTCCGATGGATTCCTATTGCTTTTAAGCTGATTTAGAGAACACCCCTTAACTAACCGATAATAAAAAATGAACGCACTGATAATGGCCGGGCAGTTGCTGCTGGGCCTCTCCCTCCTGGTCTTTGTCCATGAATTAGGCCATTACTTGGCAGCCCGGATCTTCGGCATCCGCGTGGACAAGTTCTATCTCTTTTTCGATGCCGGAGGCTTCAAGCTGCTCAGTTTCAAGATTGGGCACACCGAATACGGCATCGGATGGCTGCCGTTGGGCGGCTACTGCAAGATTGCCGGGATGGTGGACGAGTCGATGGATACCGAAAGCATGAAAAAGGAGCCGCAGCCTTGGGAATACCGAAGCAAAGCGGCATGGAAACGCTTCATCGTCATCACGGCCGGAGTCATCATGAACCTGATTGTCGGCATCCTGATTTTCACCGGCATCCTCTACCAGCAGAAAGGCTACCTGCCCACCTCGGCGGTCAACGAATACGGCATCTACGCCTATCCTTTAGGCCGGGAAGCAGGATTCCAGACCGGGGACAGAATCATCGGTCCCAACGGCAAGAGCCGGGAACGTTTCTCGGACGCGATTCCCAACAGCGCCCTCTTAGGCGGGGAAATCAGCGTGCTGCGCGAGGGACAGAGAGTGGACATCGAGATTCCTTCCAACTTTTACAAAAAACTGAACCAAAGCAGCTTGCCTTTCGTGGATATCACCAATTACCCTACCGTGGTCAAGGAAGCCGCCTCCGGATACCCGGCCGAGAAAGCCGGCGTGGAAGCCGGAGACCTGATTTTCGCTGTCAACGGCCAAAACGTACCCTCGTTCGGCAACTTCAAGGAAACCATAGCCGGACTCAAGAATGACAGTGTGACTTTAGGCATTGTCCGCCAAAACGATACCTTGCAATTAGGGCTGAAAGTGGACAGTACCGGCCTTGTCGGCATACTGACAGCTTTTCCCTTGGACTACGAACCCTACACGGTCGGCAGCGCGCTCCGCTACGGCACACGGGATGCTTTCGACTTGATTTGGACCAATATACGAGGATTGGGCAAGGTTTTCTCCGGACAGGAAAAAGCGAGCGAAAGCCTGCAAGGCCCTATCGGCATCGCCACCATCTACGGTCCGGTCTGGAACTGGGACCGTTTCTGGTTCATCACCGGGATGCTCTCCCTAATCTTAGCCTTTATGAACATACTGCCGATTCCCGGCTTGGACGGCGGGCACATGATGTTCACTCTCTATGAAATGATTACGCGGAAAAAAGTGAGCGATGCCGTTTTGGAGAAGGCGCAGATGATAGGGATGGGGATTTTGTTTGCGTTGATTATATTTGTGTTTGCTAACGATATCTTCCGCCTATTGAGTTAAACGCATTTCTATGGGTGCCTACTTCGTTATGCTCCTCGGCGGCATCCTCACGTACAAAAGTACGCTCCGGTGCCGCATTCGTCGCATGCCTCGTATCCACCTCATAGAAATGCGTTTAACGACCGCTGTTCTTCCTCCGGTTCGATGCCTCGCATCTGCTCGCCATAAATGCGTTTAACGACAGCTCCATTTCCATAGCCTCCGCCTTGCATCTCACAATCCGACCTACACCCTATTTCCTGCCAAGCACCTGCTCCTACAAATCCCAAGAAGCCTTTCCCTATTACAGCACCTTTGCAGTCATAAAATGCAAAAAGCCGAGGCCGGAAACCGACCTCGGCAAAGAATTGGTTTTGGTTGCTTATAAAAGAGATGCCTGATTCCTCCCAGCTATTTCCCGTAGGAAACCTCCGTGTCATCGATGACGATTTCCCCGCTGCCATGGCCGGGAATCTTGAAAACAGCAGTTCGGGTTATCGCTGATGTACTTGTATACAACTCTACCGTCAAGGAATCGTTGCCTACGACCACATCGGTCTCGTAAGCCGCATACTTGGAACATTCGCAAGCCATGTACCTGTCATCGGGAAAAACTTCCTCTTCCTTGATAGCCAGCTTTTCCCCATCTTGCGTTACCGATGCCTCCAAGGTGGTTTCAGCGCAATTCATCCACACGTTCCGGCGTTCTATCAACAACTTGCCCTCTGGGGTGAACTTGAACCAGAAAGTCTCCTCCGGGTACTCTTCCTTGGCTATCATCAGGCATTCTTCCACAAATTCAGGATACCTTTATGGAGAATCAGGAAAAAAAGACCGGGGCAAGAACGGTCCATCTCCACAAAGCACTCCTGCAGACTCCTGTAAGGCAGATAATATTTGTGTAGATTGTTGTTTAGGTGAAAACGCAGACCTCGCGGTTGACGGGAAACGGTAATCATGGCTATTTCGCTGTACCTGACCTCAAATGACCGTGGGTTCACCGTATCAAATCTGTACAACTCTATAATCGTATTCGTGGCAGTCTCCTTGATGACCGATTTATCCACGCCTTCCGACTTGACCAACTCGTATCGCCGTACTACCTCTTGACTTATATCCGGAAATGCAAACTTCAATGCCGTCCCTATGATGTTCCTATTGACAGCAATGGAGGAGAAATGGTCCATGAAATAACGGCCATGCACCGTCAACAAGATGACCGGAACGGACGGTATGAGCGAAAGATGGTGGTAGCTCAGCTCGCCATCGGGAAATTCAATATCCGATACGAACAAAGCTACCGAATGTGTCCTTATATAAGCAATAGCCTCATCTATCCGGGCAAACGGCATCACGCTTTTAAATACATTCCTTGCACGCAAGCCCGCGCAAAGGTCATCTAAGAACCCAATGTCGTCATCGGCCACAACGCAAACGCCATACTTCTTTTCTTGATTCATTCCTGTCTTGTCCATCAATGCATAGTCACTACCAATTCCGGCAACATCCGGCTGTCTGCGGTACTCGTTACAAAGGTATCATTCCTTTCCCACACTGTCACTGCCGACTATCAGGTTTTTGTCACTAAACCGTAGTATTGCCCGTATCGCCCGTTGCCCCCGGCTCGACCGAGGAGAAGGAGTGAAAAATCCTCATGCAAAAACGGAAAAAGAGACTCCGGAAAAAATCGCGTTAAAAAGGGCATGCTGTCTGAGCGCAGGCGAAGCCAAGCGAGTTCATGCCCTTTAGCGATTTCTTTCGGAGCCTCCCGTTGCCCCCGGCTCGACCGAGGAGAAGGAGTGAAAAATCCTCATGCAAAAACGGAAAAAGA
>JADIMZ010000030.1 GCA_017694335.1 Candidatus Pullibacteroides excrementavium | reverse complement strand
GTTCAGTTTGCGTTCGGCTTAATCGGGGCTTTGGATGCGTCTCGGCATAGTCAAAGCAAGGTTAGCTACGCCGAAACCCCTTCGCCTCGGCCATATTCAAGCAAGGATACAGGCTTGATATGGCACTCGGCTTGATCGGGGTTTTTGCCTCTGCTCTCGACTTTCACTATCTTTGAGTGCTTCGCACCGAAGATAGGATGCGTCTCGGCATAGTCAAAGCAAGCTTTGCCTCTGCTCTCGACTTTCACTATCTTTGGCTGTGTCGAGGTGCTGCCCGCTTCCGCTGGAAGCAAGGCATTTCGACACATAACGAACGTAAAAACAAGACAAAAGCAATAACAATGAAGGTTTCAGAAAAGCAGATTGAAGCATGGAACGAGCAGTTCGCCTCTTCCACGCCCCAGGAAATGCTCCGGTTTTTCATGCAGGAATACGGAGATCGTCTGGCTTTGTCCTCCAGTTTGGGGGCCGAAGACCAAGTATTGACCGACATGATGGTGGAAATAGACCCTAAGGTGCGGATTTTCACGCTCGATACCGGACGGCTTTTCCCCGAAACCTATCAGCTGATAGCCAGAACTGAAGACCATTACCATATAAGAATGGAAGTGCTTTTCCCGCCCACCGACAAAGTGGAGGCCATGGTCCGTGAAAACGGAATCAATCTTTTCTACAAAAGCCTGGAACAACGCAAGCTCTGCTGCCATGTCCGCAAGCTCGAAGCCTTGCACCGGGCCTTTTCCGGGCTGGATGCCTGGGTCTGCGGCCTGCGCAAGGAACAGTCGGTGACCCGTAGCCAAATACATCGGGTAGAATGGGACGAAGGAAATAACTTACTGAAAATAAATCCGCTGGTAGATTGGTCCGAACAAGAAGTCTGGGATTACATCAAGAAAAAAGGCGTACCGTACAATGTCTTGCACGACAAGGGCTTCCCTTCCATCGGCTGCCAGCCCTGCACCCGGGCCGTAGCTCCCGGCCAGGACGTGAGGGCAGGGAGGTGGTGGTGGGAGGATCCGGCTCAGAAAGAATGCGGCCTCCATGTAAAATGAATTAGCGGGGGCATCTACTTTGTTGCGAGCCTTGGCCAAGTCAGTCACATACGTGAGTATGCTCCCTCCTTGGCCGGCGGCTCGACGCCTCGTATCTGCCCCCGCTAATTCATTTTACACTACTCAGGATTTTGCTCGCGTCCTCACATACATAAGTAAGTACGCTCCGGCGCGGGCTGCCTCGCAAGCCTTGCGAAACCGCCTTGATTTTATTTTACACCAGTCTCTAAAAGTGCCATGCCGACGACTCGTAACAGAGCAGATGACCCGCTAAGTCATTTCACACTGCGCATGAATAAACAAAATTCATTGACAATCAAACAAAAAGATATGTTTAGCTTAGCGAATCTAAATGATTGTTTTTCTGCACTCGTGCAAGATTCTGCGAAAAATTCTGCGAAAAAATGATTTAGCGGGTGCAGATACGAGGCGTCGAAGTGTGGCGCGGCGCGGGAGCGTACTAAGGTACGTGACCAAGCCGCACCACGCTTCGCAACGAAGTAGATGCCCCGCTAAATCATTTTTTCTTCAGTTTGGGAAACAACTTGCGAAACCTAAGCAGATACGTCGCGAAATTCCCTTTCGACACGATGATGGTCACGGCCGTGATGATAAGCAGCATCCCCAATACAAGACGGGATGTGAACGCCTCGTGGAAGACCAAGACCCCGAAGACCACGGCAGTCAAGGGTTCGAGCGAGCCGAGGATAGCCGTAGGAGTCGGCCCTATGTAATGAATGGCCTGTGTCGTGGCCAGGAAAGAGACCACGGTAGGCAAAATAGCCAGGCAAAGCAATAAAAGCCATTCATACCATTGGGTTATCGGCTGCAGATGCGTCCCGAACCCGGTTTTGCCGAACAAGACCACCGTGCTGAACAACAGGGCGTAGAACGTCAGCTGCACGGTAGGCATCTCCTTGAGCACCTTCCATTGATTGACCGCCACCAGATAGATGGCGTAAGTAACGGACGAAACCATCACAATCGCTACCCCGATGGGATTGAGCCCTTGGCCATCGCTTCCTCGGCTCAAAAGCACGATGCCGGCCAAGGCCATGATAATGCAGATAGCAGTCTGACGACTGATTTTCTCCTTGAATACCACAGCCATGATAACGGCCACCAAGACAGGGTAGATGAAAAGCAGGGTCGAAGCCAGACCGGCATCCATATAGGTATAGCTGTAAAACAAGGTCAGGGAAGAAATGGACAACAGCCCCCCCATCACAATCAAAGGGAAAACAGCCTTGCGCTGCAACTTGAAGCTTCGTCCCCGGAGTTTGATCATCAGCGCAATGACCGGAACAGCCATCACGTAACGGTAAAAAAGCACCGTATCCATGCCCAATCCGTTCTCGTACAACGGCTTGGCAAAAAGCGGGTTCATCCCGTAGGTAGCCGCGGCTATCGCCCCCAAAAGATAGCCTTTCAGCTTTTGATTCGTTTCGTTACCCATGACAAAAGGAGTTTGACAAAGATGCCAGGCGATTTTCCCAACCCAGTCGCGATGATTCAAAACGCGACAGATTCCATTGAAATCCACCTGTTTAACAACAAAAAACAAGAACAGCTCCTGTTTTTCGGGGCGCGAAAATAAGAATCTGCCGGAAATTCCGCAAAACTCCCAACACTTGCCCAATGCAAACGCATCAACCCCTCCCGGAGATAACCAACTATTTGATACACAATGAATATTGCACCAAAAGACAGATACAATCCGACCTAAAATAATGCAGATTATCAATCTTTTGCCCTTTGATACAATTGACGTAAGCACTTACCTACATCCAAGAACCTTCCCGAATCAAACCGATATCAGCTTGGCGGCTTCCGACAAAGGCGGCACCACCTGTTTCTTGCGCGACATCACCCCCGGCAGCGTCACCATCCGGGCACTGGTATCCACCTTGAACGCATCCCCGACAAGGCTTTTGGGCTCGCCGGAGAAAATCAAGATGGAGGCTTCTTCCATGATATTGGTAATCATAATGATGGATAAATCGTAGCCTTCCCGCTTGCGCATTTCCTCGGCTGCGGCCAAAATCTCGTCCTTGCGGCCTTCGGCCTGCCTCCTGTCCATGACAGAACATTGGCTGATGCTGATGCGGTAATGCGAAATCAGGAATTCCTTCATGTCGTTCTTGACAATCTCGTCGGCGCTCATATTGTCGATGTCGGTACCGGCCTTGAGCATCTCCATGCCGTATTCCTCTATATCGATGCCGGCAATCTTGGCCAGGTAATGCGCCACTTCCTTGTCGTGTTCGGTGCAAGTAGGCGACTTGAAGAGCACCGTGTCGGAAATGATGGCCGAAAGCATCAGCCCCGCAATCTGCGGAGGAATGGCCACCTGTCGGTGTATATGCATATCGGCGATAATGGTACAAGTGCAACCCACCGGGTCTTGCCGGGTGAAGATAGGCTCGTTGGTCTGGATGCCGCCCAAACGATGGTGGTCGACGATTTCCAGGATCCGGGCTTTCTCCACGCCTTCGATAGCCTGGCTGCGTTCGTTGTGGTCCACCAAGATCACTTTGGTCTTTTCCGGGACCATGACGCCTTCGCTGCTGACCATGCCCACCAATTTGCCGTTTTCTTCCACCGGATAATAGCGGTGCTTGTGCTTTTCCATCACCCCTTTGATATCGTTCAGCATATCGGTCGGCTTGAACCGGACTACTTCGGTCTGCATGATTTGGGAAACCGGCACGCACTGGTTGATCAAACGGGCGCAGGTATACGTGTCGTGAGGGCAGGAGAGAACCGCTGTTTTCCGTTCCCGCGCCGCTTGGATCACTTCGGGAGGAATATGGCCTGAACCAGTAACTATCAAACAGGAAGCCCCATTGCGGATGCAGGCCAGCATCAGTTCGGCGATCCGGTCTCCCACCAGAATGATGTCTCCCGCCTTGACCGTGTTTTGCACGGTCTGCAAGCTTCCGGCAGCAATGCGCACATTCCCGTCCAATTCTCTTTCCAGCAATCCTTCCACCACCGTTTCGGCATCAATCGCATGGGCTATTTCCCGCAGGCTCACCGTCGAATCGATGAAGCTCTGCATCCCCAGATCCTCGAAATACCGCTTGGCCATGTCGCTGACGGTGATAATCCCTTTCAAGTCGTTCTCCTCGTTGACCACAGGGATGGATTTGACCCCATCGTTACGCATCAGCGCCGCCAGCTCGCGCAGATTCTGGGTTTCGCGAATCGTAAGCATGCAATCGGTGGTCACATCCGCCACCCGCGGATAGACATCGGTCAGCAGCAAAGGAGGCGCAGCCTTGAAATAGTTGAGCGCGAAAATGCTTTCCTTGTTGAGTTTGCCGGCTCTGGCAGGAATGACATCGTCCATGCCCAGTTCCGCCTTGAGATGGGCGTAACAGATAGCCGAGCAGATGGAATCGGTATCGGGATTACGATGCCCTATGATATAAACGGGACTCTGTCTCTTCATGTTCAAAGGTTTTAAGCATACAAGACAGGCCAAGCCTTTTTGCAATACCCGCCTTGAAAAAGCGGATAAAGTTAAGTTTTTTTCCCATGCGGACAAAGCCCGGACCGGAAGGCTGCCTTTTTCCAACTGGCATCCCTCTTCAAACAAATGCAAGGAGTGCAAAAAAAATGTAGATTTGCATTTTTCCTGAATCCGGATCGAACGGGCATCGACCCGGCATCGGAATCCACAGGAAATCAATTTAAAATATATCATTTATGAAAAACAACATCCTTTGGGCCGCTTTGCTGATTGCCCTCGGAATCGCAGCTGCTGGCAGTTTCATCTATAGCGGCATGCGGCAGAATGCCCAACAGAACCGTTTCGTCAGCGTGCGCGGACTGTCCGAACGGGAAGTCCCCGCCGACAAAGTGACATGGCCGGTCTATTTCAAGGAAGTAGGCAACGACCTGCAGGCCTTGTACCGCACGGTCAATGCCAAGAACGCCAAAGTAGTGGCTTTCCTGAAATCAAAAGGGCTTTCGGAACAGGAAATATCGGTGGCGGCACCGGCGGTCATCGATCTGGATGCCGAACGCTACCGGTCCTCGGATTCGCCCTACCGTTACAATGTCACCTCGGTCATTACCGTGACCAGCAAGCAGGTTGACAAAGTCCGGGAAATGATGCTGCAGCAAGGGGAACTCCTGCAGCAGGGCATAGCGATAGCCAGCGGAGACTACCAATACCAGGTAAGTTACGAGTTCACCGGACTGAACAGCCTGAAGCCGTCGATGATAGAAGAAGCCACCAAGAATGCCCGGGAAGCCGCCGAGAAATTCGCCACCGACAGCGACAGCCGGATCGGGGGCATCAAACGGGCGATCCAAGGACTCTTCACTATTAACGACCGGGATCCCAACACGCCTTATATCAAAAAGGTAAGAGTTGTCACCTCGGTAGACTTCTTCTTGGTCCATTAAATTTCCAAAGACTCCATCCCGGCAGCCATTCCATGCTACCGCGCGAAACCGGTTTGGCAGTATGGCTGGAATTTGCTAAATTCGCTTGCTTTTGCGGCTTCCGGAATCCCTTGCGCTGCAAGACGGAAAAGCCGCAGGGCAATTGCAATGCATTTATCACAATAAAAACGCAAAAGAGATGAAAAAGAATGTTGGCTGCATCGTTGCCATCGTGGCAGTCCTGGCCATTTTGGCCGTATGGTTCGTAAAGATGTACAACGACCTTGTCACCAAAGACGAAGCGGTTTCTTCGGCATGGAGCCAGGTGGAGAACGTCTATCAACGCCGCATGGATTTGATTCCTAACCTGGTAAATACAGTCAAAGGTGCGGCCGACTTCGAACAGTCCACCTTGCAGGAAGTGGTAGCGGCCCGGGCAGCCGCCACCCAGGTGAAAATCGATCCCAGCCAGCTGACCGAAGAGAATATCGCCAAATACCAACAGGCACAGGATGCC
>JADIMZ010000029.1 GCA_017694335.1 Candidatus Pullibacteroides excrementavium | reverse complement strand
ACGTTTATCACGGCAAGACCGAGTTCCGCGGCATCCACAATGGGGATATTTTGGAATTGAATCCTTTCCAGAAGGAAAAATTCGAGGTCGATACCGTCAGCCAGCTCTTCCCTGAATACTATATCCTCAAGGTCAACGACTTCGACAAGGTGGCTAAAAGCCCCATCGAGGAATGGATCTATTATTTCAAGACGGGGACGCTGCCCGAGAACGCCTCCGCGCCGGGATTGGACAAGGTGCGTAAGCTGCTGCGCATCGACCGAATGAGCGAGGCCGAGCGGAACGCCTATTACCAGCACTTGGACGACATGGCCCGGCTGCATGACACGGTGACCAGCGGCTACGAGGAAGGACGCTTCGACGGGAAAAAGGAAGGCCGTGCGGAAGGCTTGGCCGAAGGCATCGAGAAAGAAAAACTGCGCAATGCCAAAGCGATGAAAGCCAAAGGATATCGGCTGAATGACATTGCCGATATCACCGGACTCCCTGTCGAGGAAATTGAAAAACTCTGATTCGGGAAAGCGGGGAAACTCGGAAGGATATCCCTCCTAAAAAGCAAAAAGACTTTCCCGGAGTTTCGCATATAAACAAGGCATAAAGGAGCAAAGAAGCTTCTATAAACCTTCACGAGACCGATTGCGGCAGCCCAAAGGCATGCAGTCGGTCTTTTTTCGTAGAGCCAAAACAACAAATACATAATATTCAAAAAGATAACAAAACAAGCGCCAAAGTTTAATATTAATTTAACACTATGGGGGATACCCTGAGGGGAATTTGTGTAACTTCGCAGTCGAAAACAAGCCTCAAAGAATCTTATAATCCTGTAATTTAATTCAATAACATAAAACCAAACCAAAATGAAAAAGACATCAATTTTCGGCAAATGGGTCTTAGGACTGTTTACCGGACTGCTGGCGTTCGGAATGAACACCACACAGGTGCATGCACAATTCGACCCATCGGATGTAACACCGACAAGCCTCCCGTTCTCATTCAACGAGGGTAAAAGCGCGGCTAATGGTTCTAACGGAATTGTACATAGCGGATTAGGCTCCGATTATAAGAGTGAAAACACAAAATTAAAATTTGATAATACAGGAGATTATGTTGTCGTTGCATTTACTTCTGCCCCTGAAAGTTTAAGTTTCTATTATAAAGCCAATGTAGGTAACAATAATTTTGAAGGTTCTTCTTTGTTATTAGAAAGCTCCTCCAATGGAAATTCCTGGACAGAGTTAGCTGTATATTCCAATGAAACCAACATAACACTCAGAACCGATGTCCAAGAAACCCTTAATGAGTTATCTTCTGATATTCGCTATTTCCGTTGGACATATACAAAAGGCGATGGAAATATGGGTTTCGGGAACATCGTCATAGAACCTTCTCTATCTCCAGACGCACCAACAATGACCCTCAATCGGACGACAATCGATTTCAGCACTACACCTAACAATGCCGTTACCGAAACCATCATGGTGACGGGCGCGAACCTGACCAGCGATGTAACGGTGACTATCAGCGGGGAAAATGCCGATTTGTTCGAGGCCGATGCCAGCACACTGACAGCCTCCGAAATCATGGCTGAGGGCGGCAAAGAACTGACCATCACCTACACCCCGACCGAAGCCGGTATCCACACCGCAACCCTGAGCCTGAGCAGTGAGGATTTGACCGCTCCTGTTACGGCTACGCTGAACGGCGTTGCCACCAAGGAAGTAGCCAACTTGGCCGCCTTGTACAATGACTACGAAAACCCCAATGAAGCCCAAGTCTACAAAGTGACAGGCGATGTTGTCGTAACCCATAAAGACAGTCACCAAAATCGCATCTGGGTCCAAGATGCCGAGCAAGAGGCAGGGAAATCCATTATTCTCTTCGGTTGTAAAGACTTTGGCTATTCCGACCTCAATGTGGGCGATGTCCTGAACGGCATCGAAGGCACTTTGGACAATTATTACGGCCTGCTGGAATTGAAACCCACCCAAACGATGACGGCCAGCAGCACGGGACATGCCATTTACGTTGACACGGTAAGTATTGCCGATTTGATGGTTCCTAATTACCAGAACGCACTTGTCTGCTTGAAGAATGTTCATTTCACCACCTCCGGATTATTCGTAAATGACAAAGAATATGGTTTGACAGATGGTACCGATACTATTCCGTTTTGGGTTAATTATTTTAATGTATATTCTGGTGAATCCATCCCTGAAGGAAACCTCTATGTAACAGGAATTATCGGCTACGACTATAATGAGGTAAAAATTACTGCCCGCAGCATGGCCGACATGGTTCCGGCTCCCTGCCCGGTTCCGACCAACTTGTTTGCCGATGGCATAACCGCTACTTCCGCTACTATCAACTTCCAAAGCGAGGTAGGTTCGTATGCACTGCGCTATGCCGCTTCGGAAGAAGCCTTAGCTGATGCCGAACTCGTCACCTTCAATGAAACATCCAAAGAAATCACCGGCTTGACACCGGAAACCAAATACTTCTTCCAAGTAAAAGCCATCTGCACGCCGGAAACCCGCGAAAGCGAATGGAGCGCAGTTCAAAACTTCACCACCTTGGCAGAAGCCACCCCGGCCATGACCGTTTTAAGCCCGGCTGCCAATGCCAAAATCGATACTGCTATCCGTTTTGCCATCCGCACCCAGAACTTCGAGCTCGGCACTGACGGACACTTCATGGTCAGCGTCCGCGGAGAAGTAAAAACCTCAGAAAACAACGACTCGGTAATGTGGTTCAACCTGGTTTCGAGCAAAACCCCCGATACGGCTATCATCCGCTTGGTTGACATGGAGGGCGACACATTGGAAAGCGGGGACATCAAAGCCACCCGTATCTTTACCATTGACTTGAAAGACGTAGCTACGCCAAGCTTCGAACCTGCCGCCGGATCTTATACCGATTCCGTAGAAGTAAGCATTGCCTGCGCCACCGAAGGAGCTTCTCTCTTCTATGCCCTGGGCGATGCCGAATACGAATCCTATACCAAAGCCATCCTCCTCAAGGAAAACGCCACAGTCCGTGCCATGGCGGTAAAAGCCGGAATGGATACCAGCTATGCCGAAGCCGAATACACCATCCGCACAGCATGGATTCCGTCCGAGGACACTGTCCTGTTTGAACCTTTCGATGCCTTCACAGCCGGAAACGCGGACGATGAAACCAATCCCGCCGATGGCAATGATATAGCTGACTCACTGGACACTTACACCTTAATGCCCGGATGGACAGGCGAACGTGTATACCAATCGCTCGGAACAGCCAAAATGGGTGGTAGCAGCAAGGCAGGTTACATCCAACTTCCTGCCTTGAATTTAAGCAAAAATGCAGGGTCGTTTGCTATCTCGTTCATGGCCAAAGCCTGGAACAACGATGCCACCTCGCTCAATTTGGTTGTCAACGGTGACACCACAGTGGTTGAAGGTCTCGACAACAATGGCAACAGCCAAGACAACATGAAACCCTACGAGTTCGTCTTCAGCAACGGAACCGAATCCACTTCCATCCGTTTTGCTGCCAAGCAGGCCTCGAAAGCCCGCTTCTTCTTGGACGATGTATGTGTCTACTTCGTGCCGGAAGAGCCCACATTGATGGTAGCTGAAACCGTCAATATGGAAGCCATCTTGGGTGATACCACCGAAGAGAGCATCAACGTCCGCGGCCTTTACCTGACCGAAGACGTGAAGATTGCCTGCGAAGGCAGCAACTTCTACACCGACTCTGCTTCCTTGAGCATGGCTTCGGTGATGAGCACCAACGGTGCCGACTTCAAGGTATTCTACAAGGGGGCCGCCACTGTAGATTCCACCACTTTGACCCTGACCTCCGGCGAACTGAGCCAGACTATCAAGGTCTATGCCCGCGCCATTGAAAGGACCGAAGTGGCCAACCTGGCAGCCCTCTACGATTACTACGAAGACTTGGATAAAGAAGAAACCTTCCGTGTGACAGGCGAAATCGTGGTTACGCATACCGATGCGTTCAACACCCGCATCTGGGCGCAGGATGCCGACATGACCGATGGTGCCTCCATCTTGATTTTCCGCGCTGAAGACTACGGCTTTGAAAACATCAAGGCAGGCGATGTCATCGAAGGCTTGACCGGTACGATGGAAGTGTACAACAACCTCTTGGAATTCCTGCCCACCGAAACCCTGACAGTTTCCGAAAGCGGCCGTGCCCTGCATGTGGATACCTTGAGCTTCGCCGAAATCGAAGCCAACATCCTGGATTACCAGAGCGCCTTGGTTTGCGTGGAAGATGTAGTATTCGCTGCCCCTGACAGCGTATTTGCCACCGGCACCAACTACAATCTGGTTCAAGAATCCGACACCTTGGTATTCCGCACCGACTACTACAATGCCGACTACATTGAAACAGCAATGCCGACCGGAAACCTCAACATCACCGGTATTCTGACCCAATATTTCGAAAACGCTCAGATTACGGCTCGTAACCTTGCCGACATCGTAAGCGTTCCTACTGCTAACGAAGCTCGCGAAACGATTGCCAGCCGCCTCTATCCCAACCCGACCAGCGGCATGTTCTACTTGGATATCGAACGCGATGCCCAAGTGGACATCTTCTCGGCCAACGGGGCTTTGGTTGAATCGAGCAAACTGACCGCCGGTCTGCACGAAATGAACCTTGACCACAAGGGCATCTACTTCATTCGGATCAGCAACGGCAAGGCGGTTACCGTAAAACGTGTGATTGTTCTCTAATAGGCGGCTTGCCCACCTCGAAAGCCGGCTGGAATTTGCTTCCAGCCGGCTTTTTTCTTCTATGCAGTATGCCTTGGGCTACGTTTCGCTATCGTTGGCTGCATCGAATCAAGCAAGCTCGTTTGCTCTGCGCTCGACTTTCGCTATCTTTGCAAAAACTTTGACAAAATGGAAACTTTAGTAGAAAGGAAGCAGACATCTTTCCGCTTGCCCTTGGATTTGATAAATCGCTTACGGGCAGAAGCTCAAAAAGAGCATAGGAGCTTAAATAATTATGTCGAATCGCTCTTGACTTCTGCCGTGCGCAGGATTCCAAATGAAACCACCTTGGCTGCAATACGGGAAGCGGAAACATCTGAAGACCTTGAAACCTTGGACATAGACCATCTGAAGGAATATATCGCTTCCCTATGAAACGTTTCAAACAAACCAGCCAATTCAAAAAAGATTTGAAACGGATTCAAAACAACCCGAAAAAAATTGAAAGCCTTCAAATCGTCTTGAATATTCTTTCCAAAGGAGAAAAACTCCCGTCAAAATACAAACCGCACATCCTCATCGGCGAGTATTCAGGATATATGGAATGCCATGTAGAAAACGACCTGCTCCTAATCTGGATAGACAACAAAAGCGACTTAATCAAGCTCATCCGCTTAGGAAGCCCTTCTGAACTTTTTTAAATTTCTGTCCTTGCAAGCTCAATTTCTTCTTAACAGGAAAAACATACGGGCATAGCAAATTTGGACTATCTTCGCGGCTTGAAAGGAGGAGTGATACAGGATACTTTCTTTGCGTATCCTGTTCCAAATGACAATCAAATCAACCAAACATTATGAAAAAGTTTCTTGCCCCGGGAAATGGCTTATCGGGCTGTTTGCCGGCATGCTGGCTTGCGGCATGAATTCCCAATTGCAAGCGCAGGATTATTCCGACTTGATTATTTCGGAATACGTGGAAGGTTCGGGCAATAACAAGGCCATTGAAATTTACAATGGAACGGGAGAGTCCGTATCATTGGATGATTACGTGATACGAATCGCTCAAAACGGCAATGATTTTAACCTAAGCGATAACAACCAAGGACTGTATTCCAAACTGAGCGGTTCTTTAGCCAATGGAGAAACTTACGTAATCATCAGCAATGCCGGAGGTAGTGCTGCTCCAAACCAGGAACTAACAGACTTGGCGCAACTGAAATCCGCCGCCGTCGCAGCCATGAACGGAGACGATGCCATCGGCCTTTTCAAAGGAGAGACACTCGTCGACGTGGTGGGCATCTCGGAAAAAAACAATAAAATCCTTGAAGATGTAACCCTCCGCCGCCTGCCAGGCTTCGGGCCAAACACGACCTTCACAATGGAAGAATGGGAAAAAGCGGAAAAAGACGACTTCTCCGACCTCGGTTCGTTCGAAGCCACGCCTTCCACCGACCCGTCCTTGAGCCTGCAACCTAGCAGCCTCAGCCTGAAAGCCGAAGTGGATGCCACAGACGAAGGCACAATGGTCGTTTCGGGCCGAAACCTGACCGAAGATGTAAAAGTGGCTTTGAGCGGGGATGATGCCGCCATGTTCAGCCTCAGCGCCGCCACGCTGAGCGCCGCCGAACTCATGGCCGATGGCATCGAACTGACCATCACCTACGCTCCGACCGCCGAAGGCGACCATACCGCCACCTTGACATTCTCTAACGAGGAAGTGAACAAGACCGCCACCATCAAGGGGTCCACCGAAAGCCAGCAAGAAGAAGGCAGCTATCCTACACTGGCATCGCTCTACGACTTGTATGATACGGAAATTCCAACGGAAGCCATTACCATAGCAGGCGATGTGGTAGTAACTTGGAAGGATTCCTACAGCAGCCGTGTCTGGGTACAGGACATCGACCAAAAGGACGGAGGTTCCATGCTCCTTTTCAAATGCCCCGATTTCAGTTCTGTGAACGTGGGCGATGTAATCAGCAACCTGAGCGGGAAATTGCAGAACTACCACGGTCTTTTGGAACTCACGCCCGATGCAGTCGATGTGACCGCCAGCGACCATGAAGTTTACACCCAAGCCGTCGCCTTGGTCGATTTGGACGTTCCTAATTACCAAAGCGCCTTGGTAAAAATAGAAAACGTATCATTCTCCTCTACCGGCACCTTTGAAGCAACGAAATACGATTACATCATAAGCGATGGCAACAACGAAATCCGTTTCTGGGCCACCTTCACCGATGCTGACTATATCGACACGGAGATTCCCCAAGGCGCGCTCGACATCACCGGCATCATCAGCTACAATTGGAACAATGTGACCATCACCGCCCGCTCTTCGGAAGACCTCGCTACCGCAGGCCCGAACCTGAACGTGGCTTCTTCCATCAAAATGGAAGCAGTAACAGGCGATACCACCACAACCACAATCAACGTCCGGGGAACTTTGCTGACAGAAGACGTGAGCATCAGCTGCCCGGAAGGCAATTTCTTTGTCAGCGAAACCGTACTGGATGCGGATTCGGTAATGCGTCCGCAAGGCGCTTCGTTCGTGCTTTCCTACAACGGGGCAAAGGAATCGGAATCGGTGGCTATCACCTTGAAAAGCGGGGATTTGAGCAAGACCGTGAATGTGACCGCTTCGGCTTCGAGTCTCGATGAAAACACATTCCCCAACTTGGCCGCTTGCTACGACTTATACAACGAGGATATCGACCCGGAAACGGTTTATACCATAGCAGGCGATGTAGTGGTAACGCACAAAGACGATTACAATACCCGTATCTACGTTCAGGATGCCGATATGACCAACGGGGCTTCGATGCTGCTTTTCCGCGCCGAGGATTACGGTTATGCCGAGCTGCAAGCGGGCGATGTCATCAAGAACCTGACTGGAACGATGGAAGTATTCAACGGACTGTTGGAGTTCAAGCCCACCGAGACCTTGACCGCATCGGCTCACGACCACGAAATCCATATCACTGATGCTACTGTGGCCGAAATCAATGCCGACCCCGTGGCATACCAAAGCGCACTGATCCGTGTAAAGAACGTCAGCTTTGAGGAAAGCGGCGAGTTTGCACTGACCGAAAATGGCCGAGGTGTAAACTATAGCTTGCTGCAAGGAGAAGACATATTGGTTTTCCGGACCGAATTTGCCGATGCCGATTACATTGGAACAGCCATCCCGGAAAGATCTCTCGACATTACCGGCATCATGACCCAGTACAATGAAGATGCGCAATTAAGTGCCCGCAGCTTGGCCGATATCGTGCCGGCCGATATCACTGGTTCGGAATGCGAAGCGCCGAGCAATCTGCAAGTGGAGTGCACCACAAGGCCCACAGATCCGTACTTTGACACCTATGAATACAACGCCCACTTCACTTGGGAGGGATCTGCCAGTGCCTATCTATTCATGGTAATACAATCTTCCGATACCGTCCAAATGGACACAGTAACCGACACGTTTGCAGATATAACGATAGCCGAAGTAAAATGGGTCATCACACGCGGAGAATGGGCGGTAGCTTCCATTTGCGAGGATGGAAGCTTAGCTTGGAGCGAGACTTTGCCCTTCGAAATAACCGAGAACCAAACGATGGAAGCTATGGATGTCCGCCTCTACCCCAACCCGACTTCCGGCCGGTTCTACCTTGAAACAGACCGAGATGCCCGCGTAGAAGTATTCTCGGCCAACGGGAGCTTGATAGAATCGTTCGATTTGAACGCCGGTCTGAACGAGATGAACCTGCGGCAGAAAGGCGTTTACTTTGTCCGCGTAAGCAATGGAAAGGCCTCGACCGTGAAACGGGTCGTAGTCCGTTAGGCCGTTAGACATTCCGTCTGACAAGCCGAAAAGAGGGCGTATCAAAATAGGGATTTGGAATAAATCTTAGGCGGTGTGTCAGAGTGAGTAAGATGCAAGGCGCTGAGAGCGAGAACGAAGGAGCGTACTTAGGTACGTGACTGAGTTCGAGTCTCGATAGCAACGCAGCAGATTGCTCATTATGACACACCGCCGTTTTCTTTGGCATCGCGCCAAGAGTTCCCCTTCAACGCCATCTCATCTTGCGAATCGCAACCAAAAGTTTTGGCTGATTCCTTAAACCCAAATCGGACATTAGACTTTTGGCAATCAGAACCGAACTCAGCGAGTCTAATGACCGATTCGGTTAAAGATATTTTCAGAAAGAACGCAGTAAACGAAGCACCTTGGAACGGGACATGGCTCCGGGATTGATGCCGGCTTCGCCTTCGGGAACGGGAGCGGAATGCTGCTTGAAATAAGCTTCCCAGGCGGGTAAAACACGACCCGTGGAATCGCAGAAAGTCATCACATTGAGCGGGAAAACCTCTTTCCCGTGGTTGGCATCCTTCAAAATCTGATAGATAAGTTCCGAACAATAATACCGGTCATCGCCCAAGACATAGGCATAATCGTAAGACTTGCCGAGATGCCCTAACCCAAGGCGCAGGGCTTCGGGAATCAGTTTTCGGTATTCAGGCTTCAAGCGAGCCAGCACCGAGACAGGCGGGCAGGAATCGGTTTCGGGATACAAGAAATCCCCAAGCGGGGTCAAAGCCACGCAAGGCGGAGCGGCTTCCAAAACATAGGCTTCGCTCCCTTGGATGCAAACCATGCCCACATGCGTGAAATTATAATCTTCCGCACTGGAAGTCACGCTCTTGATAGCATCCTCGGTATTCCCGCCGCAGGCTTCCTGAAAAATCAAGTCTCCGTTACGAATACGCATTCCATGACAAGAACGTACTCTTTCTCTTTCCTGAGCCATTGCCTGACTATCCAGGCCCAAACAAAAACACCCCGCCAGCAAAGCGCAAAACGCAATCCTGGCAAGGTGTCCTTTCTTACGTTTGGCCGAAGCATGAATCCTCTTCGGCGAAACCTTATAACACATGATGTCCTGCAAACTTAGAATGGAAGGTCGTCGGACGTATCCCCTCCTGCCGGAGCATTCGGAAATTCCGGCGCCTGGGCGGCAGGCTGCTGGGGCATTCCCGCCGGAGCGGCATACGGTTGAGCGGCCGGAGCTTGATACCCGGCCTGCGGAGCCGGATAGGCTTGAGCGGGCATCCCCGGAACCGCACCCGGAGCAGTCGGCAAAGTGATTCTCCAAGGACGCACATCGGTGTACCAGCGGCCGTTGTATTCCCGGCTTTCCAAATCGAAAGCCACCGTCAGCACATTGCCCACCTGCATGATGCTGGGATCCTGGATGGCACGATCGCCCCATACCGAAACGCAAATCTTGCGGGGATACTGGCTTTCGGTTTCAAATATGAATTCCTGACGTTTCCAAGGGCCGTTCTTGCCCTCGCCCGTCATCGGTTCGTTAATCTGAATCAATTTTGCTGTAAATTCCATATCGCGTATAATTTTTATCTCTCCAAAAGGGCTGCGAAATTACGAAAGTGCAAAGAAATTTTCCTTTCCGCCTGGCAAGAAACTATCAACATTCGCTTGTCGTCTCGCCTATCTCGGTCCGCCGGGCCGCCTTCACTTCCTCCACCACCCCGCAAACCATCTGTTTGAGCTGCACCATGAACTGGGCGGCTGAGTATTTCCCATCGGCTATTTCCCTTAGTTTCTTCTCCCATTGCCCAGTCAGTTCGGCCGACTTGAGCAAGCGGTTCTGTATCGTCTCGATCAGTTTTATCCCCGTCGGCGTAGGCAGAATCCGCTTCTTGTCCTTATAGACATACTTGCGCTTGAGCAAGGTCTCTATAATCGCCGCCCGGGTGGAAGGCCTCCCTATCCCGTTGGCTTTCATCAAATCGCGCAATTCCTCATCGTCCACGTTCTTGCCCGCCGTCTCCATCGCCTTGAGCAAATCGCCCTCGCTCATGTACTTGGGAGGCTGGGTCTGCTTTTGGACAATTTCCGGCCTATGCGGCCCTTTCTCGCCCACCTTGTACTCCGGCAGCACGTTTTCCTGGTCGTCCTTCTCCTCCTCTTCCCCTTGCTGCGCCTTGGAAGGGAACACCACCCGCCAGCCGGGATCGGTTATCACCTTGCCGGTAGCTTTGAATTGTATCAGCGTGTCTTTCTTCTTTTTGCCTTTCCCCGCCGAACTAGTTTCCCCGCTTTCTTCGCGCGATGCCAAAGCGGACTGATTGCCGCCTGCCGAAACCGCCGCCTCAACATCCTCCGCGCTTTTCCCCACTTCCGGCATCGCACGCTCCAAGCTTTCCGCAGCATTCCCTTGAAGCCCGGCATCCGCATCGGGCAACCCGCCAGCCATTCCGCCCAAGTCCACTTGCGCCATCACCGTCGTGTTGGCATACTCGCAATCGGGATAAAACACCGCGATGAAACGGCGGATTACCATGTCAAACACCAATTTCTCATTCCGGTTCAGCGTGGCAGCCGCCCCGAACTCACCGGTTGGAATAATGGCATGGTGATCGGTTATCTTCTTGTCGTTAAATACCTTGCTACTCTTTCGCAAGGTTTTCTGCGCCAATAAAGGAGCGGTCAGATCGGCGTACGGGCTTAGTCCGCGCAACATCCCCGGCACTTTGGGATAAATGTCGTTGGGAAGGAAGTTGGTATCGACGCGAGGATAGGTAGTCAGTTTCTTTTCGTAAAGGTTCTGAATGATTTGCAAGGTCTCATCGGCCGAGAAGCCGAACTTTTTGTTGCTTTCCACCTGCAAAAGGGTCAAATCGAAAAGCTTGGGCGGATGCTCCTTGGCCTTTTTCTTTTCCACCTTGGTGATTTCCAGCGGTTTGTCCGCCACTTGCCGGCAAAGCTCCTTGGCGGCCTCTTCCGTGGCGAGCCTGCCTTTGGTACTTTGGAACTGGCCTCCCCGGTAGAGGGTGCGGAGTTCCCAGAATTTTTCCGGCTTGAAATTCTCTATCGCTTTCTGGCGTTCCACCAAGATAGCCAAGGTCGGAGTCTGGACGCGGCCTATCGACAAGACCTGGCCGGGGATGCCGAATTTGAGGGTATAGGCGCGGCTGGCGTTCATCCCCAGCAGCCAGTCGCCGATGGCTCGCACCGAACCGGCGGCATAGAGGTTGTCGAAATCGGAAGCGGGATAGAGCTTGGCAAAGCCTTCCTTGATGGCTTCTTCGGTCAAAGAGGATATCCAAAGACGTTTCACCGGCACTTTGCAGCCGGCCTTCTGCATGACCCATCGCTGGATCACTTCCCCTTCCTGCCCGGCATCGCCGCAGTTGATCACTTCCTCGCACTGAGCCATCAAGTCGCTCAGAATCTGGAACTGGTTCATGCTGCCTTTTTCCGGAATCAGCTTCAGCTTGAAAGTCGGGGGTATCATCGGCAGCACTTCCATCCGCCAGCTTTTCCATTCGGGGGTATAGTCGTCGGGCTCGAAAAGGGTGCAGAGATGGCCGAAGGTCCACGACACCCAGTAGCCGTTGCCTTCCATATAGCCGTTCTTGGCGGTCGTGGCCCCGATTACACGCGCTATTTCCCTGCCCACGCTGGGCTTTTCGGCTATACAGAGTTTCATTTCCTTAGCTTGCTTTACCTATCGATACCCCTTACGGGCATAGAGCAGCAAAAATACAAAAACCTCTCCGATTCCCGGAAAAACCGTAATATTGCTCAATAAAACAAATACCATGGGCAAAGTGAACTTCAAACCGGGGACGATGATTTATCCGTTGCCGGCGGTCTTGGTGGGCTGCGGGGCGAGCGAGGAAGACTACAACCTGATTACGGTGGCTTGGACGGGGATCCTGTGCACGAACCCGCCCGTCTGCTACATTTCCATCCGGCCCGAGCGGCACTCCTACGGCCTTATCAAAAAATACGGTGAATTCACGATAAACCTGACCACCCAGGCCTTGGCCAAGGCCACCGACTGGTGCGGGGTCAAGTCCGGGCGGGATTATGACAAATTCAAGGAATGCGGGCTGCAGGCCGCGGCGGGGGAAGAGGTCAAGGCACCGATTGTCGTGGAATCCCCATTGAGCCTGGAGTGCAAAGTGCGGCAGTCGCTGCCTTTGGGTTCGCACGAGGTCTTCATAGCCGATATTATCAACATCCAAGCCGATGAGAAGTACATGGACCCGGAGACCGGCAAGTTCGATTTGGCCCGTTCCGGCCTCTTGGTCTATGCACATGGGAATTACTATAAAACAGGCGAAACGATAGGCCGCTTCGGCTGGTCGGTGCAAAAGAAAAAAACGGAAAACAAGCAAGCGCTCCCCAAAAGGAGGGAATAAAGAAAGCCTTGCCTAAGGAAGCCGAAACCTCTTAGGCAAGGCTGATGGAAACTGAAGCATAACTGCCTACAAGACAGCCGTCAAGCACAAAACTAAGCCTTCGGACCCTGTTGTCCCGCCTGAGCCGCCTTGCGCTTCTTGACTACCCGCTTCACTATAAAATACCCGAGAACCACTACCACGATGGCCAGAATGCCGTAGCCAATCTCATGGCTGTAGGTCGAGGCCAGGTTGGATACATCCTCGGTAGTTTCGACATTGGGGAAAGAAACCCGTACCACATAGCCTAAAACAGCCAGAACGATATTCCAAAGACCGGCGCCCAGCGTAGTAAAGAGCAAAAACGTATGCAGCTTCATCTCGGCCAGACCCGCCGGAATGGAAATCAGCTGGCGGACCGCAGGCACCAAACGGCCAAAGAAGGTGGAAACGACCCCGTGCTTGCGGAAATATTCCTCGGCATGAGCCACCTTTTCCCCATTGAGCAGGCAAAGATGCCCCACCCGGCTGTTGGCGAACTTATAGACGATAGGACGCCCTAACCATTTGGCCAAGTAATAGTTAATCAACGCGCCCGCATCCGCCCCCAAGGTAGCCACCAAGACCACCAGGACGATATTCATTTCCGAGTCCGGCCCCAAAGCCAACCAAGCAGCCGGAGGCACAATCACTTCGGAAGGGAAAGGGATGAACGAGCTTTCAATCATCATTCCCAAGAAAACCGTCCAATAATTCAGGTTGTCGAGAAAAAATTCAATCATATAGCAGCCTGTATTTCGAATTAGAAAGCGCGAAGATAATGCAAATAGCCTGTAGTGCCAAACCCGCTGTTTCGGTAAAAATCAAAGGCATCGCGCAAACAGCCCCACCAACCCAACATTCAAATCACAATCAATAAATTAAAAAACAAATTACTTCTCACTCAAATCCAAATTTCGGCATTTTCATCTTGATTCCACCCCTCCACACCCCCTGTGACGGCTATCTTCGCCTGCCGTTATTGAAAAACGGGGCGGTGTGTCATAATAAGCAATCCGGCTTCGCAGCGAGAGCAGCAACAGTACGCTCCTTCGTTCTCGCTCTCAGCGCCTTGCATCTTACTCACTCTGACACACCGCCTAAGATTTATTCTAAATCCTTATTTTGACACACCCTCCTGTCCCGAAGTTGACAAGAACCATGCACCTAAAGACACTGCTCTTCGTATTTTCGCTTCTGCTGTGCCTGCCGGCCGGGCTGCAGGCTCAAAGCTTAGGCGCCAAGGCCGACGATATCGTAGGGGATTACGAAGTATTCGACCGAGGGACAGGGGAACGGATGCATCTGAATTTCTACCGGGCCGATGACGGAGACTACGAAGCCCGGATTGTCTGGATGGAAAACCCCTTGGACGACTTGGGCAAACCCAAGACCGATGTCCAGAACCCCCGCGCCGACAAACGCCATATCCCGCTCACCCATGTGGTGGTGGTCCGCAAGCTAAGCTACGATGCCCGCAGCAAGGAGTGGAACGGCGGCCGCGTCTACGACCCCACCAGCGGCAAGACCTACCGCTGCGCCATCGAATTCGAGAACGACAGCACGATGAAGTTCAGAGCCTATATCGGTTTCCGGATCTTAGGACGGAGCCTGTACTGGAACCGGCTGTAAGCCATAAACCCCATCGAATAAGAACCTCCCTCTTGTTATCCGCCCCTAACACATCCATAGCCTCCGATTCGGATTAACCAATCCGCCTTTGGATTCTTTTTCGTACATTCGCCAACTTGAACCCAAGCGATTGTCCCAGACAAGGGCATCGCGTGAAAACCTTAATCACATGGTTTACAAATACGGCGAACCCGTCAGAATCTACAATCACTACACCGACAAGAAGCACCGGCTCAAAATCAAGACGCTCTGCGACCTATTCAACGATATGGCCGAGCTGCATACCTACCGGCAAGGCGTGAACGCGGATATCCTCAACCAGCAAGGGCTCACCTGGATGCTGAGACGAATCCACATCTTCATCCCCGATATGCCCCAGCGCGAGGAAAGGGTGCTGTTCGAAAGCTGGAATCCGGCCTGCGAAGGGCTGCTGGTGCCCCGGCTCTACAAGGTCAGCGACTGGAACGAGGAAACCGCCGCCTTATATAATAATGGTATCACTACCGAAAAAGTCTCCACCGGCGCTTTGCGGGCTTTCGCTTACACCGACTGGATGCTGATCAATTTGGAAGGCCGCCGACCGGAACGCCCCACCGAGATGATGAAACCGCTGGCGGGATACTACAACGAGGAACTGCCTTTCAAGCCGTCGATGTTCGACCGCCGGGAACAGAAAGGAATGCTGGATTTCAACCAGCCCGCCTGGCACGAAGCCTGCCAGGTACAAGCCCACTACCGGGACATCGACTTCAACGGCCACGTGACCCAAAGCTCCTATATCCAATGGATGATGGATGCCCACTCGGACTCGTTCATGGAAACGCACCGGCTCGAAGAGATGGAAGTGATTTACGCCCATGAGCTGAAGCCGGGAAGCGAGGTGTCCGTATGGCTATGCGATGCCGAGGAGGACAGAGTTTCCTATGCGATCCGGAGTTTGGACGGGGGTATTCTTCATGCGTGGGCCCGTGCCCATTTTGGCTCGTGATAACGGCCAAGCTGCTTCGTTGCGCGAGAAGCTCGAAAATGCTCACATACTAAAGTATGCTCCGCTTTTCTCGTCCTCGCGCGCCTCGCATCTTAGCCGTTCTGACGAGCCAAAGAGGACGCGCCAAAGAGACAGACACAAGAAACAAGAATTTATTGGCAAAGCGACCGATAAATACACTCTCAATTTTTGCAAAACCACATTCAATACAATTCTTCCGTCCGCAGAACCACACAACAGTAAAAGAAATACCACCAGCAAATAAAAAAACGCCCCCACGTACTTCCCGCACCTGAGGACGTTTAAAGCCTAAGCCTGCGCACAACGCAGCAGAGGCTTTTCAGAAAAGACCCTGAAATTATTCAGCCGCAGCTACATATTCCGTGTTCTGGGGATCGAAGTTGCACCAGCCAGCCGTCCAGTCTTCCGTACCGAAAGCCCCGATGAAATCGACGGTTTCAAAGCCGGTCAGGCCGCTGAAGTCAGCACCGGAAAGCAAAGCCGAACCGCTTTCGGGCAGGAAAGAAGGAGAAGCCAAGTTGAAAGCACCGGCAATGCCCAGTTCAGCATTGGTAGCCACCACGCGGTTGTTCAAAGCCGCATTGTTGAAGTATTCTTCGGTAGTCAGGGTAGCGCTTTCCACATCCTGGTCGAAGTTCTGACGCATACCTGCCAAGATACAGTTCTTTACCACCAAGTTGTTGACAGGATCGGAGATACCCGCTTCCGCCGAGTTCATGCAGTTGTCGCTGTCGAGCAACAGACCTAAAGGCCAGCCGGCGAATACCGAGTTGTAAACCTGCAAACGGGTGTTGCGACGCAGGTGCATGGCAGCCTGGTAAGGACCGTAAGCGTTGTCGCTGGCAAAAGAGCTGTTGGTATTGGCCGTATCAGCCAAGGTAGCGTAAGGGCCAATCAGGGTCACGTTCGAGAAACGAGGGTTGTTCAATGGAGTGTTGCTGGAGCCGTCGCCATCGTTATCCGATTCAAAACCGTTGGATTTGGACTTGTCGGAAACCTGGATGTCGCGAACCGAAACCGCGAACTGAACCGTGCCACGGAAACCGGCATCGGTATCGAAGTCGTCATCCCAGCCACGGAAAGCCACCAAGTTGCGGCAGTTCACCGTACCGCCGAACCATTCAAAGCTGTCGTCCTTGGTATAGGAGCATTGTACATGGTCGATAACCGTGGCATCGCCCACAGCGCAAATAGTCAAACCATTGATTTCCTTGTCGGTATCAAATTCAATACCTCCGAACTCGATACGGACATATTTGAGGACGCCGGAATTGTCGTGATCGTCCTCACCGCCGTACATGGTACGAGGACCGCCTTCCACCTGAGCTTCACCGGAGTTAATCTTGGCCTTGCCGCAGAGAATCACACCGCCCCAGTCACCGTAGTTACGCTGACCGGCCGGTTTGTCGGATGTGAAGATGATAGGGTCTTCGGCCGTACCTTCGGCCATCAGCTTGCCGCCGCGTTCCACGATCAAAGCCGCCTTGGTACCGCTCTTGCCTTGGATTACCGTACCGGCAGGAATCGTCAAGGTAGCCCCATCCACTACGTAAACGAAGCCGTCCAAGGTATAGACCGTATCGGCCGACAAAGTACGGTTGCCTTTGATTTCACCTTTCAGGACCGGATCGCCGGCAACGACATCATCACCACCGTTGTCGTCGCTACCATTTTTGTTGTCGCAAGAGGTGAACGCCAACATTCCGCCGGCCATCATGGCCATCAGGAACCACATTTTCATTTTGTTCATTTTCATTTTGTTATAAAAATTTATAGGTTTATTTTCTAAAGTTTGAAAGTCACGCCGACTTGGAACTCAACCCCCAGCTTGTACGAACGCGGCGTTTGGGTCACCGTATGTCCCACTCCGTCGGAATCCGTGTAATGCGCAAACTGGCACTCGGTATAATCCTGGTTCAGCAGGTTGCTGGCAAGGAACTTGATTTCCCAATGCTTGCCAATGCTTTTCTTGAGGCCGAACGACAAATCGTTGCGCGGCATCTCGTAGATGTCCGGGATATCCTCATCCGGGTTCTGGAACACCTCGCCCACCGCCAGGATGCGGCGGCCGTAACGCCCGTACATCAGGCTCAACACCCAGCCCTTGTTCTCGTAGAACAAACCGGCATTGACCAAGTAAGGCGATTGCCCCTGCATGGCGCGGTCGCGGTCGAAGTCCTCGTCCCGGAAACGCACCTGGCTGTAAATCCAAGCCGCGTTCACCACCAAGGAGAAGTTCTTGAGCTTCATGAAGTCGAGGCTCTTTCGCAATTCCAGTTCCACGCCGGTGGTATAGGCGAAGTCGGCATTCTTGAAGGTGTAAATCGCGTTCCCGCCCGAGGAGCGGATATAGGAAACCTCGATAGGATCGCGGAAATGCTTGTAGAACGCCCCTACCGAAATCAACTCCTTGGGAGAAGGATAGAACTCGTATCGCAAGTCCACGTTCTGGATCTTGGCATTCTTCAAATCGGTATTCCCGGTATAATCGGCAAACTGGTCGAAGTCGTAATAGACGTAAGGCGCGATTTCCCGCAACTCGGGACGGTTGATCGTGTAGGCGTAAGCGGCACGAAGGATATGCTTGTCGCTGAAATGGTAGGAACCGTTGAAAGAAGGGAACACATTCAGCTCGCTCCGGTTCACCTGCACCGGCATCGAACCGTCTGCCGTATAGCCGTTCAGGATGGTCCGCTCGTATTCGGCCCTCGCCCCTGCCGCCAAATGCCATCCGCCCACTTGCATCTTGACCGATGCATAGAGTGCCGGAATAAAGGTGGTAGCCGTATAGGCATCGGACTTGCGGGTGTTCTCATCAATGAAGTAACCATCGGCTCGAAGGTTCTCCGGCTGGAATATCTCGGTCAAATCCCCGTACAGGAAATCCGAAGGCAGCGTGGAAGGATAACCCGAAGTGTACAGGAACTTGCGGCCGTCGAAAACCCGGTTCTTGTACTGGGCGGCAGCCCCGGCAAGCAGCTCCAGCTTCAAGCCCTTATCCACCAACAAGCCCTTGTAGTCGATTCCTCCCGCTACCAAATGCTCGTTCATGTCCTGGTAGTAGCGGTTCACATCGGTCGCCTTGTACATCTCGTAATTCGGCATCGAAGGGTCGGTCTGCTGGCGGAAAGTCACCAAGCGGCGATCCGGCTCCTGGCGGTTCGTGAAACCGTAAGTCAGGCGGTAATCCAGCTTATGCCCTTTGGCAGGGTTGTGCGTGTAGAGCAACTGCCCCAAGTAGAGGGAACGCTGCGTATAGATGTATTCTTGTTCCCGGATATGGTAATCGTTGTTGTAGTCGATACCTTGACGGAAAGCCGTCTTGTCCTGGGCATTCTGGCTGAAAAGGTTCTTGAACTCGAAACGCGAACCGTCCTTGAACTGGAAGCCGATATTGCCCAAGGCATTAAGCTTTACCTTGGTGCCATAATCCTCATCGGTATAGGCATTCAGGTAACGCGGCTGCTCGTTGATCAAGTCGAACACCCCGAAGCGGTTGTTCTCGAAGGCCTCGCGCACCGTGTTCTCGTAACCGTAATTAAGCGCGAACAGGCTCCCGAACTTGATATCCTTGTCCTTGCCTACCATGGCCGACTTGTCCCACTGCATCGAGAAGCCTTGGGACGGCAGGGAGGTCCGGGTAGAAGTAGCCCAGTCGTTGTCCAACATCCGGGCGTATTCCGCTTTCTCGGCATTGCCGGCCTGGCTGATATCCGAAGGGAAGCCCGAAGGCAGCTGGCGCGAAGCCCCGCCGAAGCCTATCGCATCCGCCCCGTTGCCGTGATAATGCACAAAGTCCTTGCCGATGCTGGCCGTATTGACACCTATATTATAAGAGAAGCTCAAGGCATCCTCCGTGGGCATGCTCTTGGTGGTGATGCCGACCAGGCCTCCGGAGAAATCGGCCGGAAATTCAGCCGAAGCCGTCTTGTACAGCATCAAATGATCGATGGCGTTCCCGGCAATGACATCCAAGGCGAACGCCCGGCTGTCGTTCTCCGTTCCCGGTGCCGTGGTTCCGTTGAGCAAGACCGTGTTGTACCTCACGTTCAAGCCCCGCACGTTGACCATCCCGCCTTCTTCCACGCTGACCCCCGGAAGCTTGGACACCACCTCGGCGGCATCTTTCGACTGGGAACGGGAAATCAGCTGGGACGAAGCCCCGGTAGCCACCACGTCGGCCTGCTTCATCGTGCTCAGGACCGCCGCATCGGTATGCCGCACCCGGCGTGCCGTCACCTTCACTTCCTTCAACTCCGTAGCCGTGCTTTCCATCGCCACATCCAAATGCGTGTTCTGACCGGCCACAATCTTGATATTGGGAATCACCTGCGTCTTATAAGACGTGAAGCTGACCTTGATGGAATAAGTACCCGGCGCCAAATTGAACGTATAGCTCCCGTCCAAACCGGCTACCGCCCCCAAGGCAGTACCTTCTATCTGCACCGCGGCAAACGGCAAGGTCTCGCCCGTACCTTTGTCGGTCACCACGCCTTGCAGAACGCCTTTCGCCTTGCTTTCGCCCGTCTCCGCAATCCCCTCGCCTTCCATCGTCCCGAATCTTGCGCCATAGGAATTGCACCCGCACCAAACCGATGCCAGAACCAGGCATAATACCAAAAACCTTTTTCTCATCACTGTGTCCGTCGATTTTGCTTTCAGAAATTCGGCGCAAAAGTAGAAGCTAGTTGTTACGATTTCCCATACGGAATTATTGCCATTCCGTGGAGTATTTGTTACGGAATCGTTGCACACGGACCGAAAGAAACCGCAGGTCCTCGAAACAGGCCTGCCTATTATCATAGGAAACACGGCCACCAAAAGGCCAAGGCAGATTTTAACATTTATTAACTCTTTTTATCCCGGCTTAACATTTTTTTACAAACACATTCATAGCTATTTAACAAAGAATGTTTAATCTTTTTTTCAGAATCGGGCAAAGAATGTTAAAAGGAGCCTCTTGGGTATATGGAAAATTTATCTAAATTTGCTACCCTCATTTAATGCCGAAGAGTGGGCATATAAGTCTTGTTTCCCTCGAAACGGCTTACCGCTGCAGCGGCATTGGAACCAATAAAGAAGGCTATGAAACAGTTTGCATACCGTTCGAGATACGCATGAATGTTCAATCGAGCTTTTCAAGCGGCAATAACAATATGAATGTATAATAACACAAATCCAAATCAGCTTTTTTTATGAAAAAACTAGTGCTCTTTGTGGTGTCCTTGTTCCTTATGGGAGCCGCCAACATGGCTTTCGGGCAACGCACCGTCACAGGTAAGGTCACGAGCGCGGATGACCCGATGGGAATCCCCATGGTGGCAGTCCAGATTGAAGGGACTACCATCGGTACCTCGACTGACCTCAATGGTGTTTACACCTTGAACAACATCCCAGCCACAGCTAAGAACTTGAAGTTTTCGGCTATGGGTATGAAAGACAAAATCGTGCCCATCTCCGGCGGAGTAATCAATGTGGTGATGGAGACGGCAGCCATCTCGTTGCAGGAAGTCCAGGTTTCGGCCTCCGGTTACGGGGTGCGCAAGAAAGTGGACAACGTAGGTTCTGCAGTACAGGTAGACGAAGAAGTCATTACTCGTCAGACGGAATCCAACGTAATCAACTCCTTGCAAGGTAGCGTTCCTGGCATGCAGGTTAGTACGGCTTCCGGACAGCCCGGTTCCGCGACCACGGTTCGTATTCGTGGTACAAGCTCCTTGTCTTCCGGAAACGACCCCTTGTATGTAATCGACGGGGTGCCTATCATCACCGGTGCCATGGGTATGACCAGTTACACCAATGGCGACGGTACCGACCCTTTGGCCTCATTGAACCCGGAAGATATTGAAAGTATCCAGTTGCTGAAAGATGCTGCCGCTACTTCCATTTACGGGTCGCGTGCTTCCAACGGGGTTATCGTTGTTACCACAAAAAGAGGTAAGGAAGGCAAAGTCTCCTTCGGCGTCAATGCCAAAGTGGGTGTGTCCACGCCTCCTAATGTAAAGAAGCGCTTCCAGAAAGTAAACCTTGAAGACTTCAGGACGTTCCTGTACGAATCCCGAATCAATTCCGGTGCTGCGGACGACCGTACGTACCAGCGTTGGCAGGAAAACCCGAACCTGGCATACCAGTACTACACCCCTGAAAACAGCAATTACAATATCGACTTCATGAACAACAACGGGTTCCGTACAGCGGAAGAAATCGCCCTATACGGCCCCAACTCGGTTTATTACACCGACTGGTGGGATCAAGTAACCCGCAACGGCCTTATCCAAGACTACTCGATGACCGCCTCCGGTGGCACGAAGAACGTCAACTACTACGCCTCTGTCGGCTACTTCAACAACAAAGGTATCGTAATCGGTTCCGACTATACCCGTTACAGTGCCCGCTTGAACCTGGACGTGAACCCCACCGATTGGTTGTCTTTCGGCATGAACCTGACCGGGTCTTACTCTGAAATCAACACGGTACCTACCGGTTTGGCATACGCCTCTCCTATCTGGGGTGCATCCATGATGCGTCCGACCGACCCGGTTTACTCCTATCTTGAATCGGACGAAATGAACGAATGGGGCAACTACTATGTTGTCGACCCCTCTACCGGAGAATACATTGTAGACAAAAGCACCTGGAACACGACGAGCAACCCCGCCGCTCAAGGTTATAACCCTGTAGCCTTGTATACGGATGAATACCGCGACCGTGCCTTCCAGCAACAGTACAAGGCTTTGTTCAGCCCGTACTTGCGTGTCAAACTGTACAAGAACCTGTACGTACAGTCCAAAATCGGTATCGACTTCGTAACCTTGAAAGAAGAAAACGTATGGTCGATGGTAGTCAACCCGCAAGGGGCTCAGTTGGGCGGTGTGACCCAGTTGCAGGACCAGACGCTTGCCTACATGAACATCACCAACACCATCAACTGGATGCCCTCCATCAAGAAAAACAACTTCAACATCTTGGTAGGACAGGAAGCTCAACGCTTCAACCAGTTCACCTCTTTCGTTGCCGGTCAGGACTACGCCACCCCGCAGTTGATGGAAATCTCCAATGCCACCGACACCCGTGGTGCGTTCAACCGTGCTGACGCCACTTTGGCTTCTTACTTCGGTAGCGTTGAGTACGATTACGACAACAAGTACTATGTATCTGCCAGTGTACGTCGCGACGGTTCTTCCCGTTTCGGTGAAGACAAACGCTGGGGTACTTTCTGGTCGGTAGGTGCCAGATACCGTATTTCGGCCGAACGCTTCATGGCTGCCACTCAAAGCTGGTTGAACAACTTGAGCTTACGTATCAGCTACGGTACCTCCGGTAACCAGAACGTAGGGTACTACCAGGCACGCGGTGTATATGCCTCCACTCGTTACGGCGGCATCTCCGGTTTCGGTCCTTCGCAGTTGGCCAACCCCAATCTGGAATGGGAAAAGAGAAACAAGTTCGACGTGGGTTTGGAATTCATGCTGTTCAACGTGTTGACCGTTGAAGCAGACTACTACAACGACCGCACTGTCGATATGATTTTCTCCCGTCCTCTGTCTTATGCGACCGGTTTCGGCGCTATCGCGATGAACCTCGGTAGCATGCGCAACCAAGGGGTTGAAATCCAAGTGAACGCCTTGCTGATGAACCGCAAGAACTTCCGCTGGACCTTGGGCTTCAATATCACAACCAACGACAACATGATTCTGGAATTGCCCGACCACCAGTCCATCCAAAGCGGTACCATCGGTATCTTGGAAGAAGGTCATCCGTCCAGCCAGTTGTACATGCCCGAATATGCCGGTGTGGATCCTGCTACCGGTCGTCCTCGCTGGTACGGAGCTGACGGCGAATATGTATACAATTACAATGACGCTGCTTACCGCTACGTAGGCTTCAGCGACCCGAAATTCTACGGTGGTCTGCAGATGGGCTTCGAATTTTACAATTTCGACCTCAGCTTCCAGTTCAACTACAACTATGGCAACTATATCTTGAGCAACGACCTTCCTTATCTGGAAAACGAAGGACAAGATCCGGGTGCTACCACAACCTACTGGATTATGGAAAACAGGTGGCAACGTCCGGGCGACGATGTTGTAGTGCCGCAGTTGATGAACGGTGGCAACAACAACGCAACGGCCTTGAGTACCCGTTTGAAAATGTCCGGTTCTTACCTCCGTCTCAAATCCATCATGCTGGGTTATACTTTGCCGAAAAAGCACTGCGAAAAGATTTTCTTGAGCAGCCTGCGTATCTATGCCAGCATTGACAACGCATGGACCTGGTGCGCCAAGGATTTCCGCGGTTACGACCCCGAATCCGGTTTGAGCGCCATCCAGACGTCGAACTATCCCGTGCCCATCAACTACTCTTTGGGTATCAATGTTGGATTCTAAAAAGATTGGTAAAGGATAAAAAACAATAAAACAGTATTGAAATGAAAAAGATCAAAAATATAGCATTTGCTGCGGCACTGGTTCCAGTGGTACTGTTGTCGTCCTGCTCTAATGACTATTTGGACAGGGCTCCGTCGACAGCCATGGACACGGAGGTCATTCTCAACGATCCTTCATTGGTGCCGAGCACGGTAGTGGGCACCATGTCGATGATGGCATCTGCGAGTGCATGGGGTCGAGATTTGGTTGTTGTAGGCGATGTCGTGACTGACTTGGTCAATACAACCCGTAGAAACCAAGGTACGATGCAGGACATCGAACAATGGATTGTCACAACCAACTCTACAGACGCTGCCAGCTTCTGGGCGGCTCCTTACCAGATTGCCGCCTCGGCAGCCCGCACTGTCGAAGCAGCCAAACGTCTGTTGGCGGATTCCGCTTCTTTGTCTGACGATGAAATTGAGCAATTGTACAACTCGATTGCCACTTCGTTGACCGTGAAAGTATTCTGCGAATACACCTTGGCCCAGTATTTCTGCTTGGATTACAACCTGGATGACAACAATGGCGGCAAACAGCACACCATACCGGGAACCAATCCAACCAAGGTAGGTATTATCCTGCTTAAAGACCGCGCGTTGGGTAACTCCGAACCGGCTAATATGAGCTCGTTGGAAGACACCTACACCTTCATGGAACAGGAAATCGCCGATGCTATCAATGCTTACGGGAAGAGCCAGAACACCTGCATGCTGGGCGCGGCCGATGTCCGCTACTACCCGTCCATCACAGCCCTGTACATGATTCAAGCCAAAGTTCATCTGGCACAGCATGAATATAACGAAGCTCTCCAAGCAGCGGAGAACGCTTTGAGCAATCTGTCTGTCGTGGGCGCAAACGGCGAACTGATTTCGTCGGCCGAAAATCTCATCGCAGCCTACGGGGCCACGCCTTCGTCCGAAGACATCTGGCAGCTGAACTACACCAGCCAGGACAACTTGTCGGCGAACTCCTTGAACACATTGTTCGGTACCTACGGGTTCAGCCCCACTCCTTATGCATACGGCCTCTTTGAAACCGACGATATCCGCCGTGCCTTGTACAGTTCTTCCACAGGAAGCGCTCCCAGCTCGGAAAGCGGCAGCTGGTGCTTGAAATATGCAGCCGATGACGGGGTCTTCAACGTACCCGTGCTGCGTGTTCCCGAGCTCTACCTGATCAAGGCCGAATGCGAAGCTGCTCTGGATGGGAATGGAAGCAGGGCTTACGCTACCCTGTACAACAATCTTATCTCGAAAAGAGATACCACGGTAACCGAAGAGAACTTCGCGGCAAGGTATCCTAACCTGGTGGCAAGCGCAACGTTCCAGACGTACCCTGCCAACGGCGTTGCCCAAGGATTCTTGGCCGGCTTGATGGACGAATACGCCCGCGAGCTGTTGTGCGAAGGCCAAAGATGGTCGTTCCTGCGCCGGAACGGGATTGCCTTAAGCCGTGAAGGAAGCCGTGAAGACCAGGATTTCAGAAGCCACTTCATGAACTACCCGTTATGCCGATTCTCTTATCCTGTGCCTTTTGTCGAATTCTCGACCCAGCAATGGAAAGACGGTAGACCGGTAGACTTGGCGGGCAACCCCATTCCTGGCCAAAGCAAGAACTGGCAGACCAATGCTTGGGATGAAGCAAACGGGAACAACTACAGCCTGCAAGTGGAATTGCCGGAAGAAGGCTTTGACTATCAGAACCAGAATGACAGACCGGGTGTTGCCATAGAATAGGACATCCCTTGTCATAGAAAAAGCGGCTTGATTCGGATCAAGCCGCTTTTTTTGTATCTCTTTGAAATATTTTTGTAATTTTGTAAGTTGGTATTTGTCAAAGGGCCTCTCGACAAAGCCTGTCAGGAACGCCCCTTGCAATACAGGCACAAGACTTGAACCCAAACGGAGAAAAGCAAGCGAATCCACAATGACATTCTCATTAGGAACAAAACTGGCCAGAAAAATCGTGAGCGAACCCTACATAAACCGCTGGTTTGTGTTTGCTTTCGATTTGATTATCTCCACTATCGGGACTTGTGCCGCATACGCCCTATGCTGCAAGCTTTTCCATCAGGCATTCCATTCGGCAAGTTTTGCGCAAATTGCTCTTTTCAGCTTGTTTTCAAGCGCCATCGGCTTCCTGCTTTTCAAAACCTACAAGAATATCATCCGCCACTCCTCTCTCCAGTCCGTATGGAGAATTGCAGCGGCACTATTGATCAAAGCTTTCTTTGTCGGAATGGCTTTGATCCTGTACGTCCACTTCTTCACAAAAATAGAAATGGGCGTCACCGTACTGATAGACATATGCTTCACCTTTTCCATCCTGGTCCTCTCACGGGTTTTTGTCGTCATTTCCTATCAGTTCGCCATCAACAACCATAACAAAACGAAACAGAACGTTCTGATATATGGATCGAATCCCAACGATCTGACTCTCAGCAGCGTTTTGAACCTCAACACCCAATCCAACTACAAGATTGCGGGCTACCTCCGCTTTGCCAAACGAGAAGACACCTACCCCATCGGAAACCTCCCGGTCTATGTCATCAACCGGGTTTCAAGCCTGCGGAATATCATTGAAAAAGACGATATCGAAGGGATCCTGTTCACCCGGCAGTCGGATATATGGAACGAAAGGAACCGTTTGATATCCTACTGTCTCACCCGGAACCTGAAATTGTTCACAGTGCCCCCTATCGGCAAATGGCGCCATTCCATCCCCCAAGTCCGCAAACTGGACATCACCGACCTGCTGGGACGGGAAGAGATACAAATCAACACCGTCCAGATAGCCGAAGACCTTCAAGACAAGACCATCGTAGTGACGGGCGCGGCCGGTTCCATCGGGAGCGAACTGTGCCGGCAAATCGCTTCATTCCAAGTCCGCCGCTTGGTCCTGTTCGACAATTGCGAAACCGGTATACACAACCTGCGCCTCGAACTGGAAGAAAAATTCCCCAAACTGGAACTGATTCCAATGGTCGGGGATGTCCGGTTCAAAGAACGGATCAGATACATGTTCGAACTGTATCATCCGCAAATCGTATTCCACGCTGCCGCCTACAAACATGTGCCGCTGATGGAAATCAACCCCAACGAAGCCTTCATGGTCAATGTGGTAGGAACTCGCAACATCGCCCATATCGCGCTGGAATACGGCGCGGAAAAATTTGTCATGATCTCGACCGACAAAGCCGTGAACCCGACCAATGTGATGGGAGCGTCCAAACGTTTGGCCGAGATTTACGTGCAAAGCCTCAATTACGCTATCAAGGCCGGACGAGTGGCAGGAAAGACCCAATACATCACCACCCGGTTCGGAAACGTGCTGGGAAGCCAAGGTTCGGTCATTCCACTGTTCGAATCCCAAATCGCCAAAGGAGGCCCTGTCACGGTAACGCATCCCGAAATCACCCGCTACTTCATGACCATCAAGGAGGCCTGCTTGCTCGTATTGGAGGCATCGAACATCGGCCATGGAGGAGATATCATGGTCTTCGACATGGGAACGCCTATAAAAATTGCGGATCTTGCCAAAAAGATGATCCTGCTTTCGGGATACAATCTCGATACCGTCAAAATCGAATACACCGGTCTCCGTCCCGGAGAGAAACTCTATGAAGAAGTGCTAAGCTCCATCGAACACACTCACCCCACTTCCAACAAGAAAATCCGGATTGCGGATGCCCGCGTCTACACTTTCGAGGACCTGCTGCCGGATTACGATGAACTGGAACAACTCTCCCGCCATTGCCAAACGGAAGCCGCCGTCAGGAAAGCCAAGGAAATCGTTCCCGAATTTATCAGCAACAACTCTTCCTTCTCCAAACTGGATCATAAAACAGTAGCAGCATAAAGCGCCGCTGACTCTCTTTGAACCGAACAGGCTATCCGCCCAAAGGAGAAAAAGCATTCCTTATATGGGCTACTAGCCGGAATTTTCCACCCGGCCCTTTTTCTATCCATACTATATCGAATCGGATATCCACCGCCAGCGCCCGCTCACGAACATATCTCGATGCGGCCGAATAAAGGAACATCTGCTTACGTCTGTCCACGGCATAAGGCGCTGCCTGAAAAGCTCCCGGCGCCCGGGTCTTGACTTCGATAAAAACCAGCACCCCTTCCTCTTCCATAATCAAATCTATTTCTCGATGCCGGTAACGGTAATTACGCTCGAACAACCGATATCCCAAGGACTGCAGATACTCGGCCGCATAGTCCTCGCCTTCCTGTCCGATGCGCCGGCAAGCAGGAGCATCAGCCCTTTTGCCAGCCAGACCGGTCATTTCCCTCTTGACGGAAAACCTGCCGCCACTGTTGATTCCAAGGGTTTCCACTAGGTCCATATCTCCCATTTTTTACAGGTCTACTACATAGGAATCGCTTTTCTCCGGATTTATCGAAATCCGAAAACCGGAATTCTATCGCTTTTTTGTAACTTCGCCCATCAAAAACTTGGCACTAAAAGACAAAATAACTGACAGACTATGCGTTGTGGCGTGGATATCGGCGGCACCAATACCATGATCGGATTGGTTGACCCAAACGGCAAAGTAATAGATTACGATTGCCTGAAAACCGGCAAATACGAGCTTGCTTTCGACTTGGTAGTAACCATTGCCTACTCTATCTTGAGAATGGCCAAAGTCAATCAAACGAAAATTGAAAGCATCGGGATAGGATGCCCCAACATCAACCCCGAAACCGGAATCGTGGAAAGGGCTGCCAACTTGAAATTCAAAGGCCCTGTGTCCCTTTTAACGGAATTCAGACGGTATTTTCCTGAAACACCCCTCTTTTTTGAAAACGATGCCCGGGCGGCCGCCTGGGGCGAAGCCGTCTATGGCTCTGCCAAAGGGCTGAAGGACTTCATAGTGGTCACATTAGGAACCGGACTGGGATGCGGCATCATGGCCGATGGGAAACTGATGTCCGGCAGCCGGGGCATGGCCGGCGAACTAGGCCACGTGATTTGCTTCCCGGAAGGCAGGGAATGCGGTTGCGGACGCCAAGGCTGCTTGGAACAATACGTGGCAGCCAACGGGATTTACCGGACCTATACGGAACTCTGCCAGCAACTAAAGCAAGTCCCCAAAGCCGGGGATTACCGCAGTTTATCCATCCTGGCTAAAGCAGGAGACTCTATTGCCATCGACACATACCAAAGAACCGGGAAAATACTAGGCACAGCCTTGGCCAATATGGCCTGCTGTTACGACCCATCGCATATTTTCATCTTCGGAGGCGTAGCCCAAGCGGGGGAAGTCCTGATGGAGCCCACCCGCCAAGCTTTCGAAAAAAATCTCTTGTTCTGTTACAAAAACCACATCAAGCTGGAACTCTCAGGCCTGATGGCTACCAGCAAAAACGCTGGCATCCTTGGTGCTGCCGCCCTCGCCAACATGCAGTAGAGCAGGCCGGAAAACAACGAGGCCGGCCAAAAGCCTTTCGACTTCCAGCCGGCCTCTCCGATAGGTCCACCGAACAGGATCAATCCCGAATCGCAAAACCAGTACGTCCGATTTCCTTCCCTTCCATATACAAGATTACAGCATACTGCCCGGCCATTGCATGGTTATCCGTAGTGAGACGGTCCCAATGCATCTTGATTTCCTGCGCCTGATTCTTGTATTCGATATCCTGCTTAATCGTGTACTGCAAAGTATCTCCGTTCATGACAAACGAATACTGATTATCGGAACTCAACGACATAACAACTCCGTCTGGACGGGAAATCCTCGCATATATGGTTTTCTGACCCGGTTCCACAATCTTGTTTTCGCTCAAAGTAAAATCCAGATTGATCCGGGTGACGCGACGGGCTCGATCGGTAGGAACTTCCTTGCCATCGGCTCTCACGCGTACCGTCACTGCGGTCAAATCATAAGCCTTGAATTCCGATGCCAAGCTGATTTTCTCATCCAATTCGGTTTTCAACTGCGTGTTTTCCTGACGGGCACGAGTGGTTTCCTCTTTGAGTTGCGTATTCTCTTCGGCTAAAACCTTATTGGCTGTCACCAAGGAATCTATACGGACAACATACTCCTGCGTGATCTTGCGGAGCAAATCCAGTTTTTTCTTGATTTTATTGTAATCGGCCTGACGGGCAATCAAGCGTTCAATCTCCTTCTTGTTGGCCATGATCAGGCTGTCCTTGTCTGACATCTGGCCGACCAAATCCTGGTTCTCCATCCGGATGTCGTTATAATCTTCCATCACCTTGTCCAATTCGCCTCTCAACTGAACTCCTTGGGCAAAACTTTCATTCCGTTCGTTGGCCACCTTCTGCGTGTTGAAAATCATGAAGGCCATCGCCACCACCAGAATCAGGATGACCACATACAAAATCTTGACCTTACGCTCCAGCTTAGCATTGCTATTGCCAGGCTGCACTTGTGCATTGTTTGAAGAATCCATATCCTCTCTTGTTTTGGTTGGTTTTACAAAGAAACCGGCAGAAAGCCGTCCCCGCCGGGGCTGGACTGCCCTGCGCTATCAACGCACGGACACATGCCCGACAAGCACTTTTTCTTCTGTCAATTTCAATAACAAATTCGTAAAAATCCAAGCAGTCGAACAGCTTTTAAGACTTTTTAACATTAGACTAAGGCAAAGATAACGTATTTTTGCCAAAATGCAAATTGTTCCTCACATACGATGCGTTGGGGGTAATCTCCTTCATTTCCTCTACCCCGATTGCTGCCACGGCTGCGGCCAACGGCTAATCGGGAGCGAGAAGTTTTTGTGCGGGGACTGTCTCGGCCGGCTCACCTATACCGGCTATGAAAAACAACCGAAGAACCCGCTGGCTGCCAGCATGCAATCCAAAATACCTATCCGTGGCGCCAGTGCCCTGCTGTTTTTCAACAAAGAAGGCGTGATACAGAAACTGCTTCACGAACTCAAATACCAAGGCCAGGCAGAAATCGGACTTTTTCTGGGCTGTCTGGCTGGCCAGCTCCTTCAGGACACCCACCCTTTCTGCGATGCCGACTATCTGGTCCCCGTACCTATGCATCCAGAAAAACTGAAAAAACGAGGATACAACCAAAGCCAGCTCATTGTCCAAGGCATGAACGCCATCATGAAAAAACAAATCGGCTTGAACTTTTTAATCAAACAGGAAAGCACGCAAAGCCAAACCCGAAAAAACAGGGAATCCCGATGGAAAAACATCCAAGGCAGCTTCATCCTGAACCCGAGCATCCTGCAAAAGCCCGAATTCCACCACCGGCACTTCCTGGTTGTGGACGATGTTGTCACCACGGGTGCCACTTCCAACAGCTGTTGCCGGGAACTGCTTAGGATTCCCGGAGGCCAGGTATCTTTCTTCGCCATAGCACACCCTGACTAGATATTTAAGAAATTCCGTATCTTTGGCTTCGCATCGAAGATAGCTTGGTCTCGGCATAGCTCAAGCAGGGGGAGAGGCTTGGCTCTGCTCTCGACTTTCGCTATCTTTGATTGCTTCGCATCGAAGATAGCTTGGTCTCGGCATAGCTCAAGCGGGGGAGAGCTTGGCTCTGCTCTCGACTTTCGCTATCTTTGTAAGTTTGGCTTTTTGAAAATTTGAAAAAGCTGGTACCGCCCTTGACGCAACGGACGCGACACAAAACAAAAAAAACATGCATATCATCGGAAAAGGACTGGCCTTGGTTGCCAGCCTCGTCACATTAAACTTTGTAACACCCATGCAAGCTCAAACTGCAGAAGAAACACCGCGAAAAGAACAGAGGGTCGTCATCCATACTTCCTATGGAGACATGACTGTAAAACTGTACGACGAAACCCCGCAGCACCGGGATAATTTCATCAGACTTGTCAAGGAAAAACAATACGACAGCACGCTTTTCCACCGGGTCATCAAGGACTTCATGATCCAAGGCGGCGATCCCGACTCCAAACACGCAAAACCGGGCCAAATGCTGGGAAGCGGAGACCTGGGATATACAATCCCTGCTGAATTCGTGCCTGCCCGATTCCACAAAAAGGGAGCTTTGGCCGCAGCGCGGACCGGAGACCAGGTGAATCCGCAAAAACGTTCCTCTTCCTGCCAATTCTATATCGTGCAAGGAAGGACATGGACACCGCAGGAACTCCAAATGATTTCCATGCAGTACGGAACCCAATTCACGCCCGAACAAATCGAGATTTACACGACCCTGGGCGGCACTCCGTTTCTGGATATGCAATACACTGTTTTCGGAGAAGTAGTGGATGGTCTGGATGTAATCGACAAAATCGCCAGCCAGCCCACGCGACCGGGAGACCGTCCGGTGGAAGATATCCGGATGACAATGACGCTGGAATAAACAGACTCCGGAACCGACACTTAAAAACCGAGTCATCAATCGAGACATCGCCATGTCCAAAAGAATAAAGAAATGCAACTGAAAGAAAAGATAGACAGTTTATTGAATGAAGCCCGGAAAATCAGGCTCCAAACCATGGAAGAAGCAGAGCAATACCGTATCCGGCTTCTGGGCCGCAAAGGGGAAATGAACGAGCTGTTTGAAGAATTCAAGCAGGTGGAACCCGGCTTGAAAAAAGATATAGGGCAGGCTCTCAACCAATTGAAATCGGCCGTACAGGAAGCGATTCAAAAGGCCAAAGACGAATGCAACGCAAAGACTTCGTCTCAAACAGCCTCCGAACTCGACCTCAGCCGCCCGGTTGACGAAAGGATCGGCCATCGGCATCCCCTTTCCCAAGTCCGGGAAGAAATTTTCCGGATTTTCGGCAAAATCGGTTTCGATGTTTCGGACGGACCGGAGATAGAAGACGACTGGCATGTATTCACCGCCTTGAACTTCTCTGCCGACCACCCGGCCCGCGATATGCAAGACACTTTCTTCATTGAAAGGAGCGGCACACCGAAAGACGTTCTGCTCAGGACGCATACTTCTTCCGTCCAGATCCGCAGCATGATGAGCCGCCCGCTACCCATCCGAACCCTTTGCCCTGGCCGAGTATACCGGAACGAAGTGGTTTCGGCCCGTGCCCACTGCTTCTTCCATCAAATCGAAGGGCTCTATGTAGACAAGAACGTCTCGTTCGCCGACTTGCACGATACCCTGCTGTATTTTGCCCGGGAAATGTTCGGAAACGATACCAAGATCAGGCTCCGCCCGTCCTATTTCCCCTTCACCGAACCTTCGGCCGAGATGGACATTGCCTGCACCATCTGCGGAGGCAAAGGATGCCCGCTCTGCAAGCATACCGGCTGGGTGGAAATCCTGGGCTGCGGCATGGTGGACCCCGCCGTTTTGAAAAATTGCGGTATTGATCCTGACGTATATAGCGGCTTCGCCTTTGGTGTCGGCGTGGAACGTATCGCCAATCTGCTCTACCGTGTCAACGATTTGAGGCTGTTCTCGGAAAACGACCGACGTTTCCTTTCCCAATTCTAACAAACGTACGAAACAGGCGCAACAAAGCCCAACGATGAACAAAACCATTTTCAACATCCTGTCTATTTCGATCTTGGCGTTCGGCCTTTTCCTTTCGAGCTGTCAGAACAAGAATGGCAAAGGAAACCAAAACGCCAAGTCCGTTCCTGCGTATTCAGCCCCAGCACCGAAAGCCCCTGTCTGCAATGCCGATTCGGCTTATCGTTTTGCAGCCGAACAAGTGGCCTTCGGCCCTCGTATTCCTAATTCGGAAGCCCAAAGGCAATGCGCCCGGTACCTGCATGACAAACTGGCCTCCTACGGAGCCGATGTGCAAACCCAGGAATTCCAAGCCCGCCGTTGGGACGGCGAAACGCTTGACGGATACAACATCATTGCCTCCTTCAATCCGGCAGCGACCCGGCGCATCCTGCTTTGCGCCCATTGGGATTCCCGCCCTTACGCAGACCACGATCCCTCTCCCCAAAGCCGCCACCAGGCCATCGATGGGGCCAACGATGGGGCCAGCGGCACTGCCGTGCTTCTGGAAGTGGCCAGAACGATGCAACACTCCTTGCCTGAAGTGGGCGTGGACATCATCCTTTTCGATTTGGAAGACTCGGGCAAACCCGAATGGGAGCCCAACCGATACGGAGACGAATATACCTGGGCCCTGGGCTCGCAATACTGGGCGGAAAACCCGCACATTCCCGGATACAACGCCCTTTACGGCATCCTGCTCGACATGGTGGGAACAGAAAACCCCTGTTTTGCCATGGAAGCCACCTCGATGTATTACGCGCCTGACATCATGAGCAAAGTCTGGAACACGGCATCCGCTTTAGGATATGGCCATATCTTCCAAGGACGGGAAGCAGGCGCCATCATCGACGACCACCTGTTCATCAATGAGACAAGAGGCATCCCGACCATCGATATCATCCATTACGAAACGTCCAGCGGCACCGGTTTCTTCCCGCACTGGCATACTCGCATGGACAACATGGACAACATCTCGGCCCATACCCTCAAAATCGTAGGCGATGTGGTCTTGGCCGTAGTCTACGGAGAATGAAACAGAATAGAAGATGCAACTGAAGAGTTTGGCCAAACAGACGGTGATTTATGGAATCCCTTCCATCGTAGGGCGCTTCCTCAATTACTTGCTAGTACCGCTCTACACATACACTTTCGCTCCGGATCAATACGGGATTGTCATTGAACTTTACGCCTACGTGGCTCTCCTGCTCGTACTGCTCACCTACGGCATGGAAACTACTTTTTTCCGCTTCATGCAGAAATACAGGGAAGACCGCAGCGTCTACAGTACTTCCGTCTGGTCGCTGGCTGCCACAACATCGGTATTCCTCGCCTTGGTCATAGGTTTCCACAACCCGATCGGTCAGGCCTTGGGCTACCCCGAAGCCGGACAATATATTACATGGTTCGGCATCATCCTATCGGCCGATGTCATGGCGGCCATCCCGTTCTGCCTGCTCAGGGAACAGAACAAAGCAGCCCGCTTCGCGCTCCTCAAATCGCTCAACATCGCGCTCAACATCGCGCTCAACCTTTTTTTCATCGTCTATTGCCCTCACCGAATAGCAAACCACCCTGATTGCTGGCTGCAACATATCTACGACCCCGGCATGGGCGTAGGCTATATCTTTATATCGAACTTGATTGCCAGCCTGTTCACTTTCATCTGCTTGCTGCCGCAATGGTTGCAGCTGCGCTTCAGTTTCCGGTGGAGCCTATGGAAAGAAATGATGGCTTACAGCCTTCCTGTCATGGTCTGGGGACTGGCAGGCATCATCAACGGCACTTTCGACCGGATTCTTCTCAAATACCTGAGCCCGGATCCGGCCACGGCGATGAGCCAAGTGGGAATCTACGGGGCCTGTTACAAGCTGTCCATCATCATGACCCTTTTCGTACAGGCCTTCCGTTTTGCAGCCGAACCTTTCTTCTTCAAACAAATGGATCAAAAGGATGCGCCTCGGACATACGCCCAGGTAATGCGATACTTTGTGATAGCCTGCTCGTTCATTTACCTGATTTGCGTGCTGTTCCTGCCCCAGCTGATGTATTTCGTAGGCCCCGAATACCGGGAAGGAGCCGATGTTGTCCCTATCCTGTTGATGGCAAACTTCTTCCTGGGCGTTTTTTTCAATCTTTCCGTCTGGTACAAAGTAAGCGACAAGACGCGGGTAGGAATGTATATTTCGCTGCTGGGAGCGGCTATCACCTTGGCCTTGAACTTTGCCCTGATTCCTCATTTCGGATACCACGGCGCGGCTTGGACTGTTTTCACCTGCTATGCCGTGCTCTGCATTGTTTCGTATATTTGGGGGCAGAAATGTTATCCTGTGCCCTACCCGACAGGACGCATGCTGCTTTACATGGCCGTGCCGGTCCTTTTAGGCTGGATTAGCCGAACTGTCGCCTGGAACAGCCTCGCAACGCAAATCCTGTTCGGTTCAGCCGGGGTGATTATATTTGCTGTCTTCATCGGCCGAATGGAACCCGAACTGCCAGCCACCCTCAGGGGAATTGCCCGCAGCATAAGCGGCCGAAACAAAAAAAAGTAAGGCAATGGAAGCAAAACCATTCGTAAAAGTCAAAATCGTAAACCATTCCGGGAACGGACTTCCCGCATACGCTACCCCGGCATCAGCAGGGATGGATATCCGCGCGGACCTTCAAGAACCCATAACACTCAAAGCCCATGGCAGGATTCTTGTCCCCACCGGCTTGCACATTGAATTGCCGGTCGGCTTCGAAGCCCAGATCCGCCCTCGCAGCGGACTGGCCGCCAAAAACGGCATTACCGTGCTCAATTCGCCCGGAACCATCGATGCCGATTACCGCGGCGAAATAAAAGTCATCCTGGCCAACCTCTCCGATGAGGATTTCACCATCCAAAACGGGGACCGGATCGCCCAGATGGTAGTGGCCCGGCACGAAAACGTGGAATGGGTCCCGGCAGAATCCCTGACGGATTCCGAACGGGGTGAAGGTGGCTTCGGACATACAGGACGGCAATAAGACTCTTCCCCTTTTGAGAAACAAACCGAGGCGAATTTTCGAATTCGTCTGCAAAACGATACAATATGAAGATAATCATACCTATGGCTGGAATGGGGAAACGGATGCGCCCCCATACACTGACAACCCCGAAGCCTTTAATCCACCTAGCTGGCAAACCGATTGTGGAGCATCTGATTGATGAAATCGCATTAGCCGTGAAGGAACCCGTGGACGAAATAGCCTTTATCATCGGCAATTTCGGAGAAGCGACGGAAAACGCATTGAAAGCTTCGGCCTCCAAAATAGGAGCTAAAGGCAGCATCTATCATCAAGAAGAAGCATTAGGAACCGCCCATGCCATCCTCTGCGCGTCAGACTCCTTGCAAGGCCCCGTTGTCGTTGCTTTTGCGGACACGCTCTTTTTCTGCCAAAGCAAACTCAACCTGGACAAGGATTCCATCATTTGGACCAAAAAAGTGGCAGACCCCAGTGCATTCGGAGTGGTCCTGACCGACCCGTACAACCGGATTACCGGCTTCGTGGAAAAGCCCAAAACACCCGTATCCAACCAAGCCATCATTGGAATTTATTTCTTCAAGGACGGAGAAAACCTGAAAAAAGAACTCCAGTACCTGATAGACAACGATGTGAGAAAAGGAGGGGAATACCAACTGACCGATGCTTTGCAGAACATGATGGAAAAAGGGTTGAAGTTTTACAGCGAACCGGTAGACGAATGGCTGGACTGCGGCAACAAAGACGCCACAGTGGCCACGCATACCAGCGTTCTGGAACACATCGGGCATTACGTGGACCCCAATGCCAAAGTGGAAGAGTCCATCATTATCCCTCCTTGTTTCATTGCCGCCGATACCGAAATCCAGCAATCGGTAGTGGGACCTTTCGTTTCCATAGAATCAGGCAGCCGAATCAAGCATGCCGTAGTCTCCGAAAGCATCATTCAGAAAAAATCCGAAGTAGAAAACATGGTACTGACCAAGTCCATGATCGGGAACGAAGCCTACATCACCACCAACGTGGCTTCGGTGAACCTAGGAGACTTCTCTCGCTTCGAATCCTAAGGAGCAGGCGCCCAACCGGCCCGACTTCAAAAAAAAGAACCTCATGCCAAGATTTTCTTTTTGCCGAAAATGGATATGGCAATCCAGCCTGATACTCACCCTTCTGGGAGGTTCTGTCCTCCCAGGCAAGGGGGAATGCCTGTCCGACTCGACAAGCAACCGCCTCCGTGCCAGCACCATTCCCAGCCTGTACAATGAACGGGATCGGACGCACGATTCCCTTTTCCTATCGGCGACCTCGCTTTATCTGACGGGAAAGGAGAAAGAAGCGGAAGACGCCTATCTGCGCCTGCTTGAAAAAGATCCCGAAAACGCAACGGCGGCTTTCCAAATAGCCAATATCCTCGCCGAAAGGAAAAACTTCAGCGAAGCCCAGGTCTACGCAGAAACAGCCTGCCGGCTGGATGCCCGGAACGAATGGTTCCAGCTTCTCCTGGCACAGCTATACAAGACAAACCGGGAATTCAGCCAAGCAGCACGTTTATTCGCCAAGCTCTATGAATTGCGCCCCGACCAGTTAGACTACGCTTACGAGCAAGCCAACATGCATGTCCTGACCGGGGATTTGCGCTCCGCCATTGCCGTCTACGACAATCTGCAGGAACGTCTTGGCCATACGGATGCCTGGAGCATGCAGAAATACAAGCTTTATCTCGGCCTCGGGGACGAGAAGTCCGCACGCAAGGAAATAGAAGAAATCAGCACCGCCATCCCGGGCGAACCCAAATACCTGGAGATGCTGGCCCAGATGTGCATGAAAGAAAAAGACTACAAGCAAGCCTACGGATATCTGAAGAAAGTCCTTGAAATCAAACCGGATGATCCGTACGTGCATGTCTCGCTGGTGGACTATTACCGCAATACCGGCAATTTCAAACAAGCCTTCCTGGCCTTAGAAAAAGCCATCGGGAACCCCCTGCTGGACTTCAAGACCAAACAGAACCTGCTCCGTGCTTACTATACAGGGAAAGACGAGCTCAAGCCGGAAGGGAATGTCATCGAGCAAACCGAAGCCTTGTTCCGCCTGCTCACGGAAACCCATCCCAACGAAGGCGAAGGATACTTCGATTATGCCCGTTTCCAAATCATGCTCGACAAACCGCAAAAGGCGATCCCGATGCTGCAACGATCTATCGAACTGGACTCGAACATGCCAGGAAGCTGGGAACTGCTGCTGCTTGCGGCAAACCAAGCCAGCGATACCGCGCTGATGATGGATGCCGGGGTTCAAGCCGCCGAGCGTTTCCCGGAGCAGACCTTCCCCTACATGTATCTAGCCATAGCCTCTTTCCTGGAGAACAATCAGGAAAAAGCAGTCCATTACGCTTCCATCGGCCGTCAACGGAACCGAGCGCACAATGCTTTCGTGGAAAAAATCCTATTGCAGATACTGGGCGATGCGTACTTCGAACTGGGCCGTCCCCAAGAAAGCCTGGCCGCCTACCAAGCCCTTTTCCACTTGGACCCGAACGACCCTTATGTCCGCAATAATTATGCCTACTACCTGGCTTTAAGCGGAAAGGAACTTCCTTTTGCCGAGGACATGGCCTCCCAGCTTTGCAAAAACGACCCCAAGAACACCACATTCCTAGACACTTACGCTTGGGTCCTCTATAAAAAAGGCGAGTACGGGAAGGCGCTCGAATACATCAAAGCCGCGCATAAATACGATGGAGGCAAGGATGCCGTTATCCTGGAACATTACGGAGATATCCTCTACCAGCTCGGAAAGGAAAAGGAGGCAACCGTATTCTGGGAAAAAGCATGTCAAAAAGATCCAGACAACCCTTCCCTCCAACAAAAAATCAAAAAAGGAACACCATCATGGAAAGAATAGAATCCATTGCCAGGAAAAATGGCAGCAAGCGCAAAGTCCTCAAAGGGCTGGGATTGTGCATCGCCTTGCTCGGAGCCGTATCCTGCCAGTCGGACAGGACCGACAAAGGCTGGATGGAACAAAGTTTCGACCTGGCTACCGAGATACCGGCCACCGCGCAAGATTCGGCCAGATTCATTTTGGAACAGTCCATGCAGCACAATGCGCAGTTCCAGACTTTCGCATCGAACCTGAACGCAAAGCTCAAACTGGGCGGGCTCCGAATCGGAATGGGAGGCCAAATCAGGATTGCGGACGATTCCATCGTATGGGCCGTCATCCATAAAATGGGAATGGAACTGACCCGCCTGAAGCTCACGCCCGATAGCCTGCTCATGTACAGCAAAGCCGGGAACATGGCCGCAGTCTATACGGACAGCGAGGACAGCCTAATCGAGCCTGTCATGCCGCTCATTTTCCGATTATGCCAAAACATGCTGCTGCAAAAGACCGATACGCTGCTTTTCAACAATCCGCTTGAACTTTCGCGAAACAAGAAAAAGCTATGGGAAATACGCGGCATCTCGGAGGACAGCCTTTCCTGGACAGTCCTCATCGACCCTCAAGATTTTCGAACTACCCGGCTCGATGTGGCCTTGAAAGACGGGAACTCGGAAATGCAGGCCTCCTTCCAGTACCCGGACAGGAAAACAATGGATATACGCTTGGCACAAGACAGGAAGGAGCTGATACATGTGGAAATCACTTATACGGACCCGCAATGGGACATTCCTTTGGCATTCCCGTTCCAGATTCCGGCTTCCGTTCCGGTAATGAACAACCACGGACTGATAAAAAGCATGCAGAAAGTCGAAAACGACTTCGTACATCCAGCCATACGCTAAAAGAATTCGACAATGCATCTTTTACGCAAATATTTGATTCCCGTCATACAGGTTGCAGCATTCACTGCTTTCCTGCTGCTTTCCGGCATCGCCTACGGCCAGGATCGGAAGACCCTGGAAGCCAACAAGAAGAAACTGGAAAACGAAATAGCCCAAACCGAGAAACAATTGGACCAGACCCGCAACCGCCGCAAAAACACGGTGGCCGAATTGCAATTGGTCAACAGCAATATCAGCAAACGGGAAGAGCTCATCAGCGGATTGAACAAGGAAGTGAACCTGACTAACCGGGAAATCAACAACCTGAGTTCCAAAATCACACGCCTGAGCAACGATATCGAGACGCTCAAAGAGGAATACGCCGAGATGATCGTATCGTCGCAACGGCATCGCAACCAATATTCCTTGCTGATGTTCATTTTCGCTTCCCAGGACTTCAACCAGGCATGGAGGAGGCTGCGTTACATGGGCCAATACAATGACTACTTGAAAAAGCAGGTGGCCTTGATCAAGGAGAAACAAGTGGTATTGCGCGACAGCAAGGAAAAATTGGAAGAAGAAAGAGAATCGAAGAAAGAGCTTGTCCGCGAGCAACAGACGGCCAAGCAGAAACTTGAAAAAGAGAAACAAAACAAGAACCGGCTCGTTTCCCAGCTCAAATCCAAGGAAAACAAGCTGCGCAAACAGATGAAAGAGCAGCAAAAAAAAGTCAACCAGCTCAATGCGCAGATCCAGAAAATCATCGAAGAGGAAATCAGACGTTCGCAAGAAGAGGCTCGCAAGAAAGGAGAATCCAGCAGCGGGAACACCTACGCCCTGACCCCGGAAGAAAAGACGCTCTCCTCGAATTTCGAGAGCAACAAGGGGAAACTGCCCTGGCCATTGGAAAGAGGCGTGATTTCGGGCAAGTTCGGGACGCATCCGCACCCGGTCATCAGCAGCGTGACGGTGACCAACAACGGCATCGACATCCTGACCGACAAGAACGCTCCCGTCCGGGCCGTCTTCTCAGGCGAGGTCTGCAACGTAGGCTCGGTCTATGGCTTGAAATTCGTCATGATCCGCCACGGGGCATACGTGACGGTCTATGCCAATCTGGATCAAGTCTATGTGAAGGAAGGCGACAAAGTGGACACCAAGGAAAAGATCGGCCGGGTCTATTACGATGCCGAGGAAGGCAAGTCGGAATTGCAGTTCCAGGTGTGGAAGAGCACGGCCAAGCAGAACCCGGAATACTGGATTGCCAAGTGACGAGGCGTTTTAGCCGGCAATCTGCGGTAGGAAGCCTAAAAAGAAAGAATATGAGAATCTGTGTTTATTGCGCCTCCTCGATGGGCAACAACGAGGTCTTCGTCCAAGCAGCCCGGGACTTAGGGCAATGGATCGGCCAAAACGGCCACAGCCTGGTTTACGGAGGCGCCTGTTGCGGCACGATGGGCGTATTGGCCGATGCCGCCTTGCAGTCCGGAGCTTACGTACATGGAATCATACCTCGTTTCTTTGAGCATTACAGTTTCGAAGTGGTGCACAAGAACCTGTCGGGAATCACCTTGGTCGACGACATGGCCGAAAGGAAGAAGCTCCTTGTCAAAGAAGCGCATGTATTTGTCGTCCTGCCGGGTTCTTACGGAACGATGGACGAACTGTTCGAGACCTTGGCCCTATGCCAGCTCAAACAAATCGAAAAGCCTGTTTTTCTACTCAATATCAATGGATTCTACAATCCGCTACTTGCTCAGTTGGATCAAATGCAAGAATGCGGTTTCCTGAAGAGCAGCAACAGAGCCTTGCTCTCGGTGGCAGACAACCTGGCATCCATGGCGCAAGCCATCAGCGAATATTCGCAACAACACCCAAAACTACTGTAAATGAAAACGTTGATTCATCTTTTAATAGGCATTCTACCCTTTATGGCCTTTGGCGCTTCCGGCATGGCACAAACCCCACCGATGCCCATGCCGTCCGAGCAAGCCGGCAAAACGGATGAGGGGTACGAAATCCGGGTCAAGCTCCGCAATTATCCGGACTCAATGCAGCACTCCCTCCGGTTGGGACGCTATTATTGGTCGGGACGTTATATCGAGGATTCCGCTGTCTATGACGAAAGCCGGGATCTCTATGTTTTCCAAGGAGACAAGGCGCTGAACAGGGGCATGTACATCCTGATTACCGCCGACGACCATTATGTGGATTTCATTCTCGACCATAACCAGCATTTCGGCATCGAGGCATCCTACCCGGAATTGTCGTCCGGAATACATTTCACCAATTCCCCGGAAAACGAAGCCTATCAGGAGTTCATCAGGACCAGCGAAGTCTATTTCCCCGTACTGGACAGCCTGCAATCCTTGTACAAATCGGCTCAACAGACAAAGAATGAAGCGGAAACGGCCCGGCTTCGCGACGAGATTTCCTATTATTACCAACAGGTGGACGAAGCGAAAAGGAACTTCATGGAAAGGCATCCCGACAATATGATGGCCGTGATTTTCCAATCGCAGCAACCTGTCTCCGTGCCGGATGCGCCTGCTTCCGTACCGGATTCGCTCAAAGCCCACTGGCAATACGAATACTACAAGAACCACTACTTCGACCATTTCGACCTTTGCGACGAACGCCTGCTTTTCTCCCCGATGCTGTACCAAAGGGTCAGCTCGTTCCAAGACAAGGTGCTGCACATGCAAAGCCCGGATACGATAAAATTCGCCTGGGAGCGCCTGATTGAAAAAGCCCGCTGCAACAAAGAGGTTTTCAAGGCATTGATTGCCCATCCGGTGGAACACTACCAACGCTCGCAAATCATCGGCCAGGATGCCATCTGGGTCTATCTGGCAAAAAAATACTATCTCGGAGGAGAAGCCTGGTGGGCATCGCCAAGCCTGGTGGAGAACTTCCGCAAACGTATCGAACGGGTGGAGCCGCTTTTGATCGGAAACCGGCCTCTGGAATTCTCCTGCCCGGACACGACGGTTGACAGTCCGCACGAGAACTGGGTATCGGTATTCTCTTCCAACCGAAGATATACCGTGGTGATTTTCTGGTCGCTGAGCTGTGTCCACTGCCAGCACTCAATGCCCAAATGGCACGATTTGTACGAAAAGCACGGCAAGGAATGGGATTTTGACGTAATCGCGATATGCAAAGACCACGAAGTAGAGGAATGGAAGCATTACATCCGCAAGCATAATATGCTGGATTGGACCAACCTGTGCGGAAAGAAAGCCAATCTGGACTATGACGACAAATGGGATGTGGCCACCACGCCGACCATTTATGTCCTGGACAGCAAAAAACGCATCGTCACCAAGATGATCGAGCCGGAATACCTGGAGGACTTCATCAAGGACTGGAACAAAAAATATTTCTAAAGGCCGCTGCACCGGATGCCTTGCGCATGAAGCCAAGACCAGGGAATGCGATGCCGGAACCGAAGCTGCCAAACCGTATCGCGTAATTCCCGAAACGGAGGTTGCAAGTTGCTTCGTCAAGGCTCGCGAATCCGAACGGCGGAGACACTTCCCGAAACGGAAGGTTCCGGGTTCCTTTCTCTGAAAAGGGGCATTATCTACAAGCCGAGCGTTTGACGGAACTCTTGAATTATCGATCCATGGTCGAAAGCCAAGGCCGGAAGACTATCCAGGGGAAACCAAGCTGCGCGGCGGGCATCGTCCTGACCTTGGACTTCGGGCAGTTCTTCTGTTTCCAAGACTGCATAATAGACCATCGTGATGGTGCGGCCGCGCGGGTCCCGCCCGGGTTCACTATAGGGCCGGAAAGGAAGAGGCGTGAGCCCGTAGTCCTTAAGCCGGATGCCGGTTTCCTCGCGCAGCTCCCGGCCGGCGGCCCACTCCAGCGTCTCGTCTTCGTCCACGAAACCGCCCGGAAACGCGTAACAGCCTTGAAACGGTTCCCTGCCCCGCTCCACCAGCAGCAGATGCGGTGGCAGATGCCCAGACTTGGCAAACAGCAAAAAATCGACCGTCACCGCCGGCCGGGGGTATGGATAAGCGTACACCGGATTGGGACTCCCTTCCACCACTAAAACCATCTCTCCTTTAGGTTCGTTCTCCTGATAAAAAGCCGCCAGTTCGGACAGCGTTCCCCGCTTGCTTTCGGCAAACACCTTGGAAATTTCCCGGCAAAGGCAGGCTCGCCGGCTGCCGCCCAAGGTTTCGGCCAACTGCTGCAAAGTCTTGGCAATGCGGTGCGGGGATTCGTACAGGATAAAGGTCTTGTCGTAATACTTCAACTGTTCCAGACGGGCGTTCCGGCCTTTCTGGTGCGGCAGGAAGCCTTCAAAGATAAAACGTTCGCAAGGGAAACCGGATTGCACCAGAGCCGGCACGAAAGCCGTAGCCCCCGGCAGGCATTCCACTTCGATATCGTTCTCCACGCAGGACCTCACCAAAAGGAATCCCGGATCGGAAATTCCCGGCGTTCCGGCATCGGTGATGACCGCCAGATCCTGGCCTTGCTGCAAAAGCCCGATAATCTGCTCGCAGACTTTATGCTCGTTGAACTGATGGTAGGCGCGGCAAGGGGTCTTGATGCCGTAATGCTGCAAGAGCTTGCTGCTGGTCCGGGTATCTTCGGCCAGAATCAGATTCACTTGGTTCAAGACTTCGACGGCTCGATAGGTGAAATCGGCCAGATTCCCGACCGGAGTCGGTACCAAAAACAGTTTTGCCATAAGGTTTCCTAAATTGCAAAGGTGCCAATAACACGCGCAAACATAGGAAAAAAAACATACATTTGCCCACGCATTTTCAAACACTCTTCAATTCATGGATTTTTACGAGACATTGGAGAAACGCCGAACCTACCGCGATTTCAGCCGACAGGAAGTGAGCGACGATATCCTGAAGCGAGTCATCGGCGCGGCTTTCAAAGCCCCCACCAACGACCACCTGCGCCAACTCGAATTCATCGTGGTCAGAGGATAGGAGAACATAGCCAAAGTCATCGCACCTTTGGCAAAAAACATGGCGAAGTTCAAGAATTTAGTTGCAGAAGTAGACGAATCAGGCGACCCAGACAAAATGGCGATGTTTGCCGACGCCTTGCCCAAGCAACAAAAGATGCTGATGGAAAGCGGAATACTTATCCTCCCGTTTTTCCGCCAACTGACATGGCCCTTGCTGAGACCTGCCGAGCTAAGTTCGCTCAATTACTTCGCTTCCGCCTGGTGTGCGCTGGAAAACATATTGCTATCCGCCACCGCCGAAGGCCTAGGTGCTGTTTTCCATATCCCTGTGGGGGACGAAGCCGAAGAGATAAAGAAAATCGTCCATGCACCGCAAGGCTACGAACTGACATGCCTCCTCACCTCAGGTTATCCTGCTCCGGACGCTTTCCTTCCTAAGCAAAAAGCTATCAATCCGGAGGAAAGAATCCATTGGAACGAATGGTAGAAGCTAAGCCGTCCTTTCCATGAAACAATCCTCCCAGCAAACCGAAAATCCGCTTACCTGCTATGCGCCGGGGGCGTTTGCAGTGCCGGCCCGCCAGTGCATCCAGCGTCCGCAAGTACGGATTTTCATCTGAAAAGCCCTTTGGCAAGCTGCTGGCTCAAACCTGCAAACGCTTGGTTCTAGGGGTTTTCTCTTTCTTTTGCTACCTTTTCTTTCTCTTTTCGCCCCTTTCAAAAGAGAAAGAAAACCAGCCTTGCGCGCCGGGGGCGTTTGCAGTGCCGGCCCGCCAGTGCATCCAGCGTCCGCAAGTACGGATTTTCATCTGAAAAGCCCTTTGGCAA
>JADIMZ010000028.1 GCA_017694335.1 Candidatus Pullibacteroides excrementavium | reverse complement strand
CGAACAGTTCCCGGTAGCCGACTGTCTGCAGGGCGTTCAGATGCGCTTGCGGCCATAAGGCGCGGGCCTCGTCCAGTAGGCCGGCTTCCATCATCAAGTCCACTCTCCGGTTGATTCTTTCGTAGAGTTCTTCTTTAGGACGGTTTAGCGCGTAACGCTCTATCCGGAAAGGCCGTTGCTTGCGCGGTCCGGTCCGCAGGGAAGAAAACGGCTTTCCTGTGGTGATGCAGACTTCCAAGGCGCGGCGCAGCCGGACCGAATTGCACAAATCGACTTGTTCGTAAAAGGCCGGGTCGAGCCGTTTCAGTTCCTGCTGCAAGGATTCGATGCCTTCTTCGGCCAGTTGCTTTTTCAATGCTTCCCGGAGTTCCGGCGCAGGGTCGGGGAGGTCGTCTATCCCGTGGCACAACGCATTGACATAAAGTCCCGAACCACCGGCAAGAATTACGACATCGTGCTTCTTGAACAATTCCTCCAGCAAGGCCAGCGCCTCTTGTTCGTAACGGGACACGCTGTAATATTCCTCAATGCTTTTGCAGGCGATGAAATGATGGGGAACGGCGGCCAGCTCTTCCGGGCTGGGCCTTGCCACGCCTATATCAAGTTCCCGGTAAAACTGCCGCGAGTCGGCCGACACGATTTCCGTCCTGTCCGCCAAAGCCCATTCGATGGCCAAGGCCGTTTTCCCGACCGCGGTCGGCCCCTCCAAGACTTTCAGCGTTTTCATGCTTCCTTCTTTTTCGGCTCCGGTTCTTCCGGTTTCTGTTCCGGCGCTTTCTTCTTTTGTTCCGGTGCTACCCGTTTCGGGTCGGGCGCATTCAATCCCAGTTCCGCCCCTAAGCGCAGCATCATTTCCCAGGCCTCCTGCCGGTCGTTGGCAATCACCCCGTCCAGGACGGCATCCTTGAGCTGGTCCTTGATCAGACCCACTTCCCGGCAGGGCGGAATGGCGAAATAGTCCATGATATCCTGGCCCGAGACCGGAGGCTGGAAATTGCGGATCCGGTCCTTTTCCTCGATTTCCTTCAGCTTGCGTTCCACAATCACGAAATTGTTGCGGTAACGTGCCACCTTTTCCCGGTTCTTGGAGGTGATGTCCGCTCGTGCCAGCGTCATCAGGCTGTCGATATCGTCCCCGGCCTCGAAAAGCAGGCGGCGGACCGCCGAATCGGTGACCACATCCTCGGCCAGGATGATAGGTCGCAGATGCAGTTCCACCATTTTTTGTACAAAACGCATATTCTCGTCCATCGGCATTTTGAAGCGTTTGAAAATGCCCGGGACCATCTTGGCGCCGATATATTCATGCGCGTGGAAAGTCCAGCCCTTCGGTTCTTCGAAGCGTTTGGTCTTCGGCTTGGCGATATCGTGCAGCAAGGCCGCCCATCGGAGCCAAAGCCCTCCGCCGGCATAGGCCACGTGGTCCAGAACCTCCAATGTATGCTCGAAATTGTCCTTGTGCGCCTTCCCGTTCTTGGTTTCCACGCCCTTGAGCGCGATCATTTCCGGAAAGAACAGATTCAGCAGGCCGGCGGCATCCAACAGCTTGAAGCCGTAGGAAGGCTTGGGCGACAGAATCAGCTTGTCCAGTTCTTCCGTGATGCGTTCGGCCGACAGATTCTTGATTTCAGCCGCATTGCGCACAATGGCATCGAAGGTGTCCGGGTCGATGTCGAAATACAGTTGCGAAGCAAATCGGATGGCCCGGAACATCCGCAGCGGGTCTTCGATGAAGCTCTGGTCCGGGTCCCGGTGGCTGCGGACCGTCTGTTTGTCCAAATCCTCCAGCCCGTTGAAAGGGTCGATCAGTTCCCCGTAGCGGCTTCCATTGAGCGATACCGCCATCGCATTGATGCTGAAATCCCTCCGCATCAAGTCGTCTTCCAATGTCCCCGCTTCCACATGCGGCTTGCGCGAGCCCGGCGTGTAGGTCTCTTTCCGCATCCCGACAAATTCGATTTCCGTATCCTCGTATTGGAATTTGCATGTTCCGAACTGCTTGAACTCTTGCAGGTTGGGGACAGAGCCTTCGCGACGGCCGATTTCCTGGCAGACTTCACGGCTGAGACGGATGCCATCGCCCGCCACCGTGCAGTCGATATCCGTGGACGGCCTGTCTATCAGCAAGTCCCGCACATATCCTCCCACCACGTAAACCGGAATCCCTTCCCGGTCGGCCACATCCCGGATTAGCGCGAAAACAGGATGCAGGAGTTTGTCTTTCAGGTTCATTTCTTTTGATATTTTTTTTCGAACCAAAAGGATTAGCGCACCGCAGCCGCTCCTGGGCCCGGCGTCAGGAATACAAAGATAGCGCGAGAAGATGAAACAACGAAAAAACGCTATTGGCAAGATGCCAAAAAATACATAACTTTGCCCTTTGTTCGGGCTATGCGGTGTCTTGCGTGGTCCACGTTTTTAACCAAAGAACACCTTCTATAACATGGGTCTTTTTTCTTTCATGAACCGGGAGATTGCCATTGACTTGGGAACAGCCAATACAATCATCATATATAACGATAAAGTCGTTGTGGACGAACCGTCCATCATAGCCATAGAACGCAGTACCGGCAAGGTTCTGGCCGTAGGGAAATATGCCATGATGATGCATGGCAAGACACCGGAGAACATCAAGACGATCCGTCCGATGAAGGACGGGGTGATTGCCGACTTCCAGGCCACCGAAAGCCTGATGCGGGAGCTGATCAAGATGATTCCTGCCCCGAAATCCGTTTTCCCGCCCGCCTTGAAGATGGTCATCTGCATTCCTTCGGGCATTACTGAAGTGGAGGAACGGGCGGTCCGGGATTCGGCTGAACAGGCCGGCGCCCGCGAGGTGCGTCTGATTCACGAGCCTATGGCCGCCGCGATAGGTATCGGCCTTAATGTACTTGAGCCTCATGGCAATATGATTGTGGATATAGGCGGAGGAACCAGTGAGATTGCCGTGATAGCCTTGGGGGGTATTGTCAGCAACAAGTCCATCCGCATTGCCGGGGACGAGTTCAACCAGGATATCAAGGAATACATGCGCAAGCGTCACAATATCAGTATTGGGGACTACACTTCGGAACGAATCAAGATTGAAGTGGGCTCGGCTTTGCCCGAACTGGAAAACCCGCCCGAAGATTTTGCCGTGCAAGGACGTGACTTGCTGACCGGTATTCCCAAGGAAATCGTCGTGAACTATGCCGAGATTGCCCAGGCATTGGATCGTTCCATCCTCAAAATCGAGGCGGCGGTGCTCAATGCCTTGGAAATGACGCCGCCGGAATTGTCGGCCGATATCTTCAAGACCGGTATTTACCTTGCCGGTGGCGGCTCTTTGCTGCGCGGGCTTGACAAGCGTATCGCGGCCAAGACCAAGCTGCCGGTGCATCTGGCCGAGGATCCCTTGCGGGCGGTGGCTCGTGGCACGGGCATCGCCTTGAAGAACTTCGACAAGTTCACGTTTTTGATAAAATAAGCCGCGGACTGGATGCGGAGCACGCTCGGCAAGGTGAAATGATGGAGGCTTTGCTCCGTCGAGCTTGCCGGGGGCGATGATAAACGGTTTTGGTGGTGGCGTTTGGCAGGCTGAAAGCTCGATGCTATGGGTTTTCAGCCGGATGGAAGCAGTGGAATAGCTTAGGGCGTGAATCAGATATTGCAGCTACTCAGACGGAATCTCTATATTTTGGTTTTCCTGTTGCTGGAAGCCATAGCCCTTGTTTTGTTCTTCAATAACAACCAACAGCCTTCTTCAAGCCTCTACGAGTTTGGCACGGCTATCAAAGGGCGGTTCCTGTCGATAGGCGGCGATGTGCGGAGCAAGGACGAGCTCAAGGCGGAGAACTTGGAATTGCAAAAGGAGAACGCCTGGCTCAGGGCTCAACTGGAAACATCCAAGCTTCCGCTTCGCCATCAGGAAAAGGCTTTCCGGACCGATTCGGCTTACGCCCAGCGTTATATCTGCCTTTGCACCCGTATCGTGCATTCGACATTGAATCTGTCCAACAACTATTTTATCTTGGATGCCGGCCGGGCCGAAGGCGTGGAGGCTGGCATGGGGGTCATTTCGCCCCGGGGCATCATTGGTATCGTGGACAAGGTTTCCGAGCATTTTTCTTCGGTGCTGACGGTGCTGCACAGCCAGAGTTTGGTGAGCGTGAGCCTGGCTTCGTCCGGTTTTTCCGGGTCTTTGTCTTGGCCGGGGATCCGTTACGATGAAGCGGTGTTGAGCGATATACCTTCCCATGTGCGGATTCGGAAAGGAGAGAAGGTGGTGACCAGCGGCTTGTCGTCGGTGTTCCCCGGCGGCATTCCGGTGGGGTATGTGGAAGAGGTGATTTCTGAACCCGGGGAAGATTTCTATCGGCTCAGGATTCGTTTCAGCGAGGATTACCATGGTGTGGATCAGGTATATATAGTCAAGGATCTCTACAAAGCAGAATTGGAATCATGCAGACAACATCCCTTTGGAGAAATATAATCCGTTTTGTGTTCCTGGTCCTGCTGCAAGGGATCGCGCTGGAGCATATCAGCCTGCCGGGGAACCTGCATTGGATATTGTATCCTGTCTTCGTGGTGCTGCTGCCTTTGCAAACGCCTGCGGTGGCGGTATTGCTGGCCTCTTTCGCGGCCGGTTTCTGCGTGGATTTGCTGTGCGGTGTGCCTGGATTGAATGCGGCAGCGGCTACGCTGGCGGGCTTTGTCCGTATTGTTTATTTCAAGGTCCGTCCATCTAAGGATGTGCTGCACGACAGCGATTTATCGGGAACACCCTTGCCTTCGAACATGGGATGGGGCGGTTTCCTGTATTATTCCATCTGGATTCTGGTGTTTTTCCATCTGGCTTATTTTTTCCTGGAGGCATTCAGTTTCCGGCATTTTTTCTATACGCTTTACCTGGTATTCGGCAGCTCGCTGTTATGCGTTGTTTCGCTGGTGATTACGGTGACCTGTTTTCGAGCCGGGGGCAATAAGCGGTAAAATGTGTATCTTTGGCTGTCGCTGAAAATGGGATGCGTCTCGGCAATGCAAAACTGAGCAAGCTCCTTTTGCATTGCTCTCGACTTTCACTATCTTTGCTCTTTGATTTCGAAAATTCAACTTGTATGAAACCGAATTACAAGGACATTAAAATCAATGCGGGTGCCGTCAGGGGCAAGGCCGCCGAAAGCGGAAGCCCTCTTTGGCAAACGCCTGAACAAATTCCAGTAAAACCATTTTATACCCGGGAAGACCTGCAAGGCATGGAACATTTGGACTATGCGGCCGGTCTTCCGCCGTTTTTGCGCGGGCCGTACAGCACCATGTACACCCAGCGGCCGTGGACGATCCGTCAATACGCCGGCTTTTCCACCGCCGAGGAATCGAACGCCTTTTACCGCCGTAACCTGGCGGCCGGGCAGAAGGGCTTGAGCATCGCCTTCGACCTGGCTACCCACCGGGGCTACGACTCGGACAACGAGCGCGTGGTGGGCGATGTGGGAAAAGCCGGCGTGGCCGTCGATTCCATTCTCGATATGGAAATCCTTTTCGACCAGATTCCCTTGGACAAGATGTCGGTCTCGATGACGATGAACGGTGCCGTGCTGCCCATTCTGGCATTCTATATCGTGGCTGCCGAGGAACAAGGCGTGAAGATGGAGCAGCTCAGCGGGACGATTCAGAACGATATCCTGAAGGAATTCATGGTGCGCAACACCTATATCTATCCGCCCAAGCCTTCGATGAAGATTATTGCCGATATCTTCGCGTTCACTTCCAAGAACATGCCCAAGTTCAACTCGATCAGTATTTCCGGTTACCATATCCAGGAGGCCGGGGCGACGGCCGATATCGAGCTAGCCTATACCTTGGCCGACGGTCTGGAGTATATCCGTGCCGGAATCAACGCCGGGATGAGCATCGACGACTTTGCTCCGCGTTTGTCGTTCTTCTGGGGCATCGGCATGAACCATTTCATGGAAATTGCCAAGATGAGGGCCGGGCGTATGCTGTGGGCCAAGCTGGTAAAGCAGTTCAATCCCAAGAATCCCAAGTCGATGAGCCTGCGTACCCATTGCCAGACTTCGGGCTGGTCGCTCACCGAGCAGGATCCTTTCAATAATGTGACCCGTACCTGCATCGAGGCGATGGGGGCCGCGTTGGGGCATACCCAGTCCTTGCATACCAACGCCTTGGACGAGGCTATTGCCCTTCCTACCGACTTTTCAGCCCGGATTGCCCGTAATACCCAGATTTACATTCAGGAAGAAACCAAGATTTGCAAGGAGATAGATCCTTGGGCTGGTTCCTATTACATCGAAACCCTGACCAACGAGCTGGCGCATCGTGCCTGGAAGCTGATACAGGAAGTGGAAAACCTGGGCGGGATGGCCAAGGCGATTGAAACCGGCGTGCCTAAGATGCGTATCGAGGAAGCCGCTGCCCGCAAACAGGCGCGTATCGACTCCCGTATCGACACTATCGTGGGCGTGAACAAGTACCGTCTGGACAAGGAAGCCCCGATAGAGACCTTGGAAGTGGACAATACCAAGGTTCGCGAAGCCCAGATAGCCCGTCTGGCCAAGTTGCGTGCCAACCGTAACCAGGCAGAGGTGGACGCGGCTTTGGATGCCTTGACCCGCTGCGCCGAAACCGGGGAAGGCAATCTGCTGGAACTCTCTATCGATGCGGCCCGCAAACGGGCTTCGCTGGGCGAGATTTCCTCGGCTCTTGAAAAAGTATTTGGCCGTTACAAGGCCGTGATTAGAACAATATCAGGCGTGTATTCATCAGAAGCAAAGAACGATGCCTTGTTCCAGAAGGCGGCGGCGATGGCCGATGCCTTTGCCAAGGCCGAAGGCCGGCGTCCTCGTATCATGCTGGCCAAGATGGGACAGGACGGGCACGACCGGGGGGCTAAAGTGCTGGCTACCGGTTATGCCGATTTAGGATTCGACGTGGATATGGGACCTTTGTTCCAGACTCCGGCCGAAGCTGCCAAGGAAGCTGTTGAAAACGACGTGCATATCGTCGGGGTTTCTTCTTTGGCGGGCGGCCATAAGACGCTGGTTCCCCAGTTGGTCGAAGAACTCAAGAAATTGGGCCGCGAGGATATCCTGGTGGTTGTCGGCGGGGTCATCCCTTACCAGGATTACCAGTACCTGTTCGACCACGGGGCATGCGCGGTGTTCGGGCCGGGGACGGTGATTGCGGATTCGGCGATTAAAATGTTGGAAATCCTAGGCATAGAGTAAAAAACGAATTTAGAGTAGCATCTACTTCGTTACGAACCTTGTCTTGGCGGGTCACATACCCAAGTATGCTCCCCGTCAAGACAGCGGTTCGATGCCTCGTATCTGCTGCTCTAAATTCGTTTTTTAGGTGTCGTCGGCTCTGTCTGTTTCGACGCTATAAAGTGTGCAAAGGGCCGCATTTAAATAATTGATGTCGAAAAAGAATCAGGCTTTTTGTGCATGGTTTTAATCGAAAGGTGAAAAACCTTTAATATAATTTGGAATAATATATGGTCTTCTTTTTTCAAACGCCTCGGCAGAATGTGATTGCCGTGGAAGCCGACCACGCTTTTGGTTCGGGCGAAGTGGAAAGATTAGTCTGGCTTTTTGACAAGGCCGTCCTTTTGGATGCCCGTTCCTTGAGCGGCTGGTTCGTGGGCCCGCGCAAGGAGATGATAACCCCTTGGAGCACTAATGCGGTGGAAATCACTCAGAACATGGGCATCCAAGGCATAAGCCGGATTGAGGAATTCTTCCCGGTCGGCGGGGTCGATGCAAGCTACGACAAGATGCTGCAACGGCTCTACAACGGGATTGACGATACCGTGTTCAAGGTGGACAAGCAGCCTGACCCTATCCGTTACATCGAGGATATCGAAGCCTACGACAAGGAAGAAGGCTTGGCTTTGAACCCGGACGAAATCGAATACCTCAAGCAGCTTAGCGCCAAGATTGGCCGTCCGCTTACCGACAGCGAGGTGTTCGGCTTCTCCCAGGTCAATTCCGAGCATTGCCGCCACAAGATTTTCAACGGCGTGTTCATCATCGACGGGGTAGAGCAGGAAAGTTCCCTTTTCAAGCTGATCAAGAAGACCTCGGCCGAGAATCCCAACAAGCTCGTATCGGCCTACAAGGACAATGTGGCCTTTATCGAAGGGCCTGTGGTAGAACAGTTCGCGCCCTCGCAGCCCGATACGGCCAGTTTCTTTGACATTCGCGATATCAAGACGGTGATTTCGCTCAAGGCCGAAACGCATAATTTCCCTACTACGGTGGAACCCTTCAACGGGGCGGCTACCGGGACGGGGGGCGAAATCCGCGACCGTCTGGGCGGGGGCAAGGCCAGCCTGCCTCTGGCCGGGACGGCGGTCTATATGACGGCTTATCCGCGTACCGCATCGGGACGGGATTGGGAAACGACCTCGATTCCGCCGCGCCCTTGGTTGTACCAGACACCGGAGGAAATCCTGATCAAGGCTTCGAACGGGGCATCCGATTTCGGGAACAAGTTCGGTCAGCCGCTCATTTGCGGCTCCTTGCTCACCTTCGAGCACGGGGAAAACGACAAGAAATATGCCTACGACAAGGTCATCATGCTGGCCGGCGGCGTAGGCTTCGCCAACCAGCGCGATGCCTTGAAGGGCACGCCTGAAGGCGGGGAGGAAGTGGTGGTCCTCGGCGGGGACAACTACCGTATCGGCATGGGCGGAGGCGCGGTCTCCTCGGTGGCTACCGGGCAGTATGACAACGCGATCGAGCTCAATGCCGTGCAGCGGGCCAATCCCGAGATGCAGAAGCGGGTCTCGAACGTGATCCGGGCCTTGGCCGAGAGCGACAGCAACCCCATCGTGTCGATTCACGACCACGGGGCCGGCGGGCATCTGAACTGTTTGTCGGAGCTGGTCGAATCTACCGGGGGCAAGATCGACATGGCGGCTTTGCCAGTGGGCGACCCCACCTTGTCGGCCAAGGAGATTGTCGGCAACGAGAGCCAGGAGCGCATGGGGTTGGTCATCCACGAGGAGGATACCGAAAGGGTTCGCCGGATTGCCGAGCGCGAGCGTTCGCCCATGTACGTGGTCGGGGAGACGACGGGCGACCACCGTTTTGTCTTCGAGCAGGCCGATGGCGTTCGTCCGATCGATCTGGCGATGGAGGATATGTTCGGCAAGACGCCGCGCACCTACATCCATGACCATACGGTGGAAGAGCATTATGCCGATGTGGATTACGATGTGAAGGACCTGGATCATTATGCGGAGCAGGTGCTGCAGATAGAGGCGGTGGCTTGCAAGGACTGGCTGACCAACAAGGTGGACCGTTCGGTGACCGGGAAGATTGCTCGTCAGCAATGCCAGGGGCAGATACAGTTGCCTTTGAGCGATTGCGGCGTGGTGGCGCTCGATTACCGCGGGCGTTCCGGTATCGCCACTTCGATAGGCCATGCGCCCCAGGCGGCTTTGATCGACCCGGCGGCGGGTTCGGTCCTGTCGGTGGCAGAGGCTTTGACCAATATCGTCTGGGCTCCTTTGGCCGATGGGTTGAAGAGCGTTTCGCTGAGCGCCAACTGGATGTGGCCTTGCAAGAACGAGGGCGAGGATGCCCGTCTGTACAAGGCGGTCAAGGCTTGCAGCGATTTCGCCTGCGCTTTGGGCATCAATATCCCGACGGGGAAGGACAGCCTTTCGATGACCCAGAAATACGGGGAAGAAAAGGTCTTTTCGCCGGGCACGGTGATTATCTCGGCCGGAGCAGAAGTGGCCGATGTGCGCCGGGTGGTGTCGCCGGTGATGCAGCCGGTGGCTGGAAGTGCCTTGTATCATATTGATTTTTCGTTCGATGCTTTGAAGTTGGGCGGTTCGGCCTTTGCCCAAAGTTTGGGAAAAGTGGGTTCGCAATGCCCGATGGTGCAGGATCCGGATTATTTCAAGGAAGCTTTCACTGCTCTGCAGGAAGCCGTCCGCGAAGGGCTGTTGCTGGCCGGACACGATATTTCGGCAGGCGGCATCCTGACATGCTTGCTGGAAATGTGCTTTGCCAATACCGAGGGCGGTGCCGAAGTGGATTTCGGAGCCTTCCCCGAAAAGGATCTGGTCAAGATTCTCTTTGCCGAGAATCCCGGGGTGGTGGTGCAGACGGCCGAGCCCAACCGGCTGGAAAAGCTGTTGCATAAGGCCGGTGTCGGTTTCTTGAGAATCGGCAAGCCGGTAGCTCAGCGCAAGCTCAGGGTCTTGAAGGATGGCAGGAAGCATGAATTCGATATCGATGCCTTGCGCGACCTTTGGTTCAAGTCCTCGTATCTGCTCGACCGCAAGCAGAGCGGGGAAGATTGCGCCAAGGCTCGTTTCGAGAACTATAAGAAGCAGCCGTTGCAGGTTCGTTTCCCGGCTTCGTTCAAGGGCAAGCTGAGCTCTTACGGCATTTCGGCCGACCGTCGGCAGGCGAGCGGTATCCGTGCGGCGATTATCCGCGAGAAAGGGATCAATGGCGACCGCGAGATGGCCTATTCGCTTTATCTGGCCGGTTTCGACGTGAAGGACGTACATATGACCGACCTCATCAGCGGGCGCGAGACTTTGGACGATGTGAACATGGTGGTGTATTGCGGCGGTTTCTCCAATAGCGATGTCTTGGGTTCGGCCAAGGGCTGGGCCGGGGCTTTCCTGTACAACGAGAAGGCACGCCAGGCATTGAAGCGTTTCTATGAACGGCCCGATACCTTGTCCTTGGGTATCTGCAATGGATGCCAGCTGATGGTGGAATTGGGATTGCTGACACCCGAGGACGAGCAGAAGCCGCGTATGCTGCATAATGATTCGCATAAGTTCGAGAGCGAGTTCATCTCGCTGGCCATTCCGGAAAACAATTCGGTGATGTTCGGTTCCTTGGCGGGAAGCACGCTCGGCATCTGGGTGGCGCACGGGGAAGGCAAGTTCAGCCTGCCTTATGCGCCTTCGCATTACCATGTCGTGGCGCGTTACGCATACGATGCCTATCCGGCCAACCCGAACGGTTCTCCGGAAGCGATCGCGGGCTTGGTTTCGGCCGATGGCCGTCATTTGGCGATGATGCCGCATCTGGAAAGGGCTATCTTTCCCTGGCAATGCGCCTGGTATCCGGAAGACCGCCGTCTCTGGGACGAAGTGACGCCTTGGATCGAGGCTTTTGTCAACGCCCGCAAGTGGGTGGAAAAGCATCAGGCAGGGAAATAGTTCCCTTCCTGAATTGAAGCGACCCTGCCGGAGTTATTCCGGCAGGGTCGCTTTCTTTATTGCAGGTGGGTATTTGTTTCGTTGCCGGGAACATGATTCAGGATCTATGTCCGTCTCCTTTTCAGCGTTCGCTTATCGGAAAAAGAGGCTGATGCCGAATTGCAGGGGGACGAATTTTGAGTTGGAGATGCCATCCATCCGAATGTCGGAATTGCCGAGATACCACCGGCCTCTGCCGATTTGCTGGCTCCATTTTACATGGAATCCGATACCGAAATCTTGGGTAATGTTCCAGTTGAAGGAAAATCCGATGCCGACGTACCCTTGCGTGCGCTGCTTCATGTCGAGGGAACGCGCCGATGCCAGGTAATCGGGGATAGCGATGAGATCGGCATTCAGTGCCTGGAAGTTGTCTATATGGAAACTGTTGAAGGCTACACCTGCTGACAATTGTCCTATGATTTCGAATTTCTCGCTTTTGAAGAGTGCGTATTCCCCATAGGCACCTAAAGTCCATTGGTTCATGATGAATCCCGATTTCTGATGTTTGGGTGACCAGAAGTCTCCATTGTGGAGACCGGAGAATTCGAGACCGAATCCCCATCTTTGAGGCGAATACCATCCGATTTGAGCTTCGGCGCCAAAAGCATAATGGGGAATCTGGATGGAAGGAAATCCTTGGATGCTTTGAATGTCGTTCCTGAAATCCCCGCGACCAAAGTCGGCCACAGCGATAACTGGCCTGCCCAATATCTTCAAATGTAGCTTGTTGTCTGTACTGTCCGGTTGTACGGCATACGCAGGGATGGCAAGGAGGAAAAAGGCGAGGAGAAGGAATTTGTTTTTCATGTCGATTGTTTTAGGTGTTTTTCTATAGGACGATTAACTTGCCTGAAAAGTTACAAATCTGGGATTTCCCGGATTTTTTATAAATTTGCTTTTATGTCTATGCAGGTTTTATGAATTGAATCGAGGCGATTTTTTTCGCAAGGCGAGTGAAACCGGATTTACGGAATATGCCTGCCAGGACGTTGTCGTTTTATTGTCATTTAAATAATAGAAGGAATATGAACCGTCATCTTTTGCTTATCAGCAATTCGACTAATGCGGGCGAAGCCTATCTGGCATGGCCCAAGAAAGACATTGAGGCTTTCTTCAAGAAGTTCAATATCAAGAGGGTGCTTTTCGTGCCTTATGCCGGGGTGGCTTCGGGTTACGATGCCTCTGCCGAGAAGGTGGGCAAGGTGTTCGCCGAAATGGGCGTGGCCTTGGATTCCGTGCATGCCTTTGAATTCCCGATTACGGCCGTGCAGCAGGCCGAGTGCATCGTGGTAGGCGGCGGGAACACATTCCATCTGGTGGCCGAGATGCACCGCACCGGCCTGATGGAAGCCATTCGGGAAAAGGTGCTGCAAGGCTGCCCGTACATGGGCTGGAGCGCGGGTTCCAACGTGGCTTGCCCCACGATGAAGACTACCAACGACATGCCGATCATCCAGCCCGAATCCTTCGATACGCTCAACTTGGTGCCTTTCCAGATTAACCCGCATTATCTTGATGCCAATCCGGCCGGTCATGGCGGCGAGACCCGCGAGGATCGTATCCGCGAATTCATGGTGGTCAATCCCGATGTTTATGTGGTCGGCCTGCGGGAAGCCACATCGCTTCTGGTGGAAGGGGGCAAGATGGAATTGGTCGGCAGCCGGAACATGCGGCTGTTCAAGGCGGGGGAAGAGGTGAGGGAGGTTAGTCCTGGCGATGTGTCCTTCCTGCTTTAATGCATTTGTAGCATGCATCTACTTCGTTTTTAACGCATTTATAGCGGCATCTACTTCGTTGCGCGAGGGATTCAGGCTCGGTCACATACGCAAGTATGCTTCCTCGCCTTCACCCTCGCGCGCCTCGTATCTGCACGCTATAAATGCGTTAAAGCCCACGTAAGAATCTCTTTTCTATTCCGTTCCCATGTAATCAGCATGCTATGAATAAGTTAAAGCTTCTGCCGGATGTGTGCAAGTGTGGTGATGTTGGAGTTATTCCAGATTTTGCATTATATCTAACAAGTTTTGGTAGTTCTGTACTTGATGGTAGCGTACATGGCTGGTCGAGACATTGTTGAACAACTTTTCGGCACATTCGATTTTGGCTTTTTCCACGCCGCGTAATTCCATTGTGCTCATTGAACCTTTGGTTTCGGCTAAAGTTTTGAAGTGGAATTTCGTGATGGTTGCTTTATTCAGGGGAGCAAGATTTTTGCCCATTCAGGAATGGTAGTTGCATATATTTTCTTCACTTTCCCATTTACTAAGCGGAATAGCAATTTTGCATCTTTCCCGTTCACCGAGTTGTCGTAAACATAAAGGCGGTCGGCGATGCGGGCTACCGTATGGCAATTTTCTATTGATTTATAATATCTTGATATGATTTTAGCAATGGGTACGTCATGTCCTCCTTTCATGACCCTATTGGCAATTCTTGCTGCATTGATTGAAGGGTGTTCTGTAGAAATGAAAAATAATCGAATAAAGAATCCGGCTCGTTTTGCGCGGATAATGAAATCCACCTTGTCTTCCGCAGACATTACGGTTTCAAAGATAAAGCTTCTACAATGTCTGAGGCAATTTTCTCTTAAATCGGCACAGTAACGAGCCGCTTTCATTACAGCTTCCACTGAGTTCCAATCACCGAACATGTCTTTTGCTACTTCATCAGGGTTGATATATAAGGTTCCTTCCGCCCACTCATGATGAAGAAACTGTTGCGTTACCGATGTTTTGCCCGAACCGTTGGGGCCGGCAATCACAATCATTTCCGGCAGATGCTTGTCATTGTTCTTCATGGAATATGCTCTCAATTTCTTTTGCCCATTTCATCTCTTTTTGGCATGCGTTGACACGCATTCGTATCCAATGTTCCTCTGTTGCTTTTTCGTTGCTTACTCTTGCTTCTTCAGCGACTTCCTTCATGATTTGCTCCAGCATTTCATCCGAGGGTTCTTGTTCCGGACTAAAGCGATAGGTATTCAATTCTTCCACAGACATGGCGATATGATTTTTTGCTACTGCTTTTGCAAATATAAGTATTCTATTTGAGAAATCTGTTTCTATTTTTTAGACAATCATGGTAACTGTATCAAAATATAATAAATTGATAATCAATATTTTTTTGGATGGGCGACGCTTGCAGATGTAATATCTATTGTGAATCAGGTGATTAAAAGATGCAGGCGATTTTGATGCGGTGGCCCTGCTTAGACAATCCATCGGAAGGTACCTTGCTGTACGTCTCGAACAAATTGGTCGATGTTGTCGGCCACGTTGTCCGAAGCTAAGGAACTGCCTCGTATCACGAGGCAGTTCTTTACAAAGGTCACGGTCTTGCCGTCCATTGTCCGCTGTTTTTGCAGGCTTAACGTTGCGGCGAGAGGTAGACCTCGATCGCGCCTCGGCCGTATTTCGTGATGGAAGCGTCCATGTAGTGGACTCCCGGATAGTCTTTCAGGCGTTTCTCTATTTCGTGCTTCAGGATGCCGTTGCCGACCCCGTGGATGAAGATGATTTTGGAGAGATTCCGGCCGATAGCCTGGTTGAGGCAGGTCTCGAAGACGGCGACTTGCTTGCTCAGGTAATCCTCTTCCTTGGCACCTTTGAATTCCAGGCGCGTATCAAGCAGGCTTTCCACATGCAAGTCCACTTCGGCCACATCCGGCTTGATCATGTAACGGGCCAAGGGGTTGGATTTGTCTTCCACGACGGGTTTCCCGATGCCGTTTTTCTCTTTTTCGGCTTTCTTCCCGGCCTCCAGGCTCTGATGCACCAAAAGATGGTCGGCTTTGTGGGCTGCCAAGTTCAACATGGGTACCAGCAAGGCTTTCTCCCGCATGAAGACCGGATAGACGTAGTTTTCGGCTTGACCTATCTTGTTGGCCCGGATTTTGTAATCGTTGCTCGAAGGCAGAAGCCAAGTGGGGCTTTCATCTTGATAGAAAAGGCATTGCAACAGGCCTTCCGTCCATAAGCCCAAATCTTCCCGTTCGATACTTTCCACGAAAATCTTGGAATAAGGCGGCACCGAAGCGTAATCCACGCCGTAGAACGATTCCGCGCCTTTGGTGGCCAAGTTATAGACCAAGGTGTAGGGTGTATAGTTGATTACGTAAAATTCCACCGGGCCGCGCAGCATGAACTGCTGGTCGATAGGCACCAAGCCGATATAGACCCCTTCAGGTTGGGGCTGCTTGGAAGTGTATCCTCTGGTCAGCGCGGAAATCCGGTTGTCTTCTTCGGCCTGGGCTTCGTCTTCATGACGCTGGGCTTCCTCCGTCTCGGCATCGCTCAAGGCTTCCTCATGGATGACCGGGAAACCGTGCTTGGCGTTCTTGCCGGTATCGGCCGCTTGCCGGGCGCGAGCCTCCTCGCGAGGGCTTCCATAGGTGGCCTTGCCTTCGTAAAAAAGGCGTTCGGCAGTGGAAGAAGGCTTTTCTACTTTGATCAAGTCGGTGACCAGGTAAGGCAGTTCGAAGCCGTCGGTCGTGACTCCGACAGTAGAGGGATTGATGATTTTGGTAACGACCCCTTGGCCTTGCTGGTCGATGAATTTTACTTTGTCTCCGATATTGAATTTCATGGCAATGTTGATTTTAGTCCGGCTACTGCAATTTTGGCAGTGCCTCCGTTCGCGATGCCGGTGTCGGATTCGGGACGAACCGTTTCCGGCCTGCGAATTTACGGCAAGTTTGGAAAAGAAGAAAGCGGCATGGATTTCGGCCTCCGACTTCGGCTTCGGCTTCAACCTCCGGCCAAGCCGCATACCGGGAACATCTTCTTCGTATGTTCCCGTTTTATCGTATCTTCGCAAACTGGAATAGTTTCGAACCGGTAACAGCCATCATTGATGGATTACAAAGACAAGGATGCCTTATGCCAGAAATAAGCCGATTCTACGGAATCATTATCACGATGTTCGTGCATGAACATAATCCACCTCATTTTCATGTCCGTTATAATGAATATCGGGCATTGATAAATATCGAGAATGGAGAAATAACGGGAAATCTTCCTCGAAGAGCATTGAATCTTGTGTATGATTGGTTAGATTTGCACAAAGATGAATTGATGGAAAACTGGAGGAGAATGGAAAGAGGAGGAGAATTGAAAAGTATAAAACCTTTGGATTAGATTATGGAACTGCTTTGGGTGAAAAAGGCTGAGTATTTAGACGGATACAAGCTGTCGTTGGTTTTCAATGACGGCAAAAGGAGGATATTCGATTTCTCCTCGTTGTTAGATAGCGATGAGGAATTATATGGGCCGTTGAAAGATATGTCCGTGTTCAAGTCCTTTGCACTTGATGGATGGACAGTGACTTGGAATGAAGGGCGGATTGATATAGCTCCTGAATATTTGTTCGAGCATGGAATCCCCGCATAGGAGAACTTCTTTGCGGCTTCTATTGTCTATTAAGCTTCCATTTACAAATGATGCACATACGTTTTCTTTCATGCAGGCGATTGGCCTTGTTGCTGTTGCCGCTGGCTTTGCTGTCCTGCCAGCGCGACCCGATGGAGGGCGGTTTCAACTTCAGTTTCAGCTTCAGTTTCGAAGGCGAACCGCTCAGCTACGATTCCATTGTCTATACGATAGCCTCCGGCAACCAGATCCGGGTCAGCAACATCCAATACTTCATTTCGGACGTGGCCTTGGTGGACAATGCCGGAAACCGTCACCGCTTCCAGGATTCGGCCAACCAAATCCATTATATAGATAGCGATATTCCAACCACTTTGCATTGGGAAACCGGAGAAGCCTTTGAGACCGGGGTATACCAATATATAGAGTTCACCTATGGTCTCGATTCGCTGACCAACCGGAACTACATTTTCCGCAACCCGCCCGAAAGCGACATGTTCTGGCCGGAAGCTTTGGGCGGCGGCTACCATTACATGAAGTTGAACGGCTATTGGCGGAACGCAGAAGATTCACTTTCCGACCAATGGGAAACTTTCGGCTTCCATGCCGGCATCGGGCAGACATGGCAGGGGGAAACCGCCGTGGCTTTCCATCAGAATTACCGCCGTTTGACCGATACGGTGCGGATTTTTCTTACCGAAGGCGAGACTAGGGAACTGAGCCTTAACATGGAAGTGGCCGAATGGTTCCGCGATCCCCATGTATGGGATTTCAATGAGTTCGGCGGGGCGGTCATGCAGAACCAGGAAGCCCAGCAAGTAATCAAGGACAATGCCACGGGAGTGTTTTCGGTGAGGTAAAGGGATTCCCGCTTCAAAAACTGTCCGATAAACTGTAAATTAAGACAACGCTATGCGGCGAATATTTTGGAACCTGTTGGCCTTAGGCTGGGTCGTGGCCCTTGTTTCCTGCGGCCAAGGGCAGCCCGAACACGTCTTCGAGCCTTCGTATTTCGATTTGGAAAAGCCTGATTATTTTCCGAGCCAGACCAATGTCCCGGACAACAACCGGCTTTCGAGCCAAGGCGTACGTTTGGGGCGTTATCTTTTTTACGATATCCGGCTGAGCGGCCGCCATGCGGGCGATTCGATGCTCAGCTGCGCGTCCTGCCACCGTCAGGCGCATTCGTTCGAGGCCGGTCTGGACAATCCCCGTTTGGTAGACGGCCGGATGCAGGGCGTTACCGGGGCTTTGACCGCGCATAACATGCTGCCATTGATCAATGTGGCCTACAACACCAAGGCTTTCGGCTGGAACGGTTCCACCCAGTATCCGGCGGAGAACCTGGAGCAGCTGATTCGGAAAACCCTTTTGGATTCGACCGAATTTGCCGGGAATGCCGATTCCATCGTGAAGCGCATCGCATCCATTCCGATGTACCCGCCTTTGTTCGAGGAGGCGTTTGGCAGCGAAAGCGTCAGCATGGACCGGATTTGCTTTGCGATAGCCCAATTCGTCCGCACTTTGGTTTCGAGCGATTCCAAATTCGACCGTTATATGCGGGGCGAGGCGCAGCTGACCGCCGAGGAAATGCGCGGCTACGTGCTGTTCACCACCGAGGAAGGCGCCGATTGTTTCCATTGCCACGGAGGCAGCGGGAACGTGCTGTTTTCCACCTACGATATATTGGTCAACGGCTTGGATCCGGAGGAATTCTTCACCGATGCCCACGACCGCTATTCGGTGACGGGGAACGTGGTGGACAGGGGGGCGTACCGGGTGCCGACGTTGCGCAATATCGAATATACCGCCCCTTATATGCACGACGGCCGCTTCTCCACTTTGGACGAGGTGATAGACCAGTATAGCGAGAACGTGTATTATTCGCCTTATATCAGCCCCTTGATGCACCATGTGAAAGATGGCGGCGTGCAGCTCACTGCCGAGGAAAAAGCTTGCCTGAAAGCCTTTTTGCTGACTTTGAGCGATGAAGGATTCCTGAATAATCCGAATTTTTCCAATCCTTTCGTGCAGGATACGATTCCGGCATCCGATGTCTCGGCGGAGGAATAAGCCGGGGCGATGCCGGTTTCAAGGCTATGCGGCAGGAGGTAACGGAAAGGTGCGTTTACGCGAACCGGAAGCTGTTGATGGCTTTAATGCGGGCGTCAGGGCTGGTTGGCGTTTTTGAATTTTACAAACAGTATAGAATGAATTATTTGTCGGTGGAAGGCCTGAGCAAGACCTTCGGCGAGAAGCAGTTGTTCTCCGATTTGGGCTTCGGTCTGGAGAAAGGGGAGAAAGCGGCCCTGGTGGCCAAGAACGGGGCCGGGAAAACCACCTTGCTCAATATCATAACCGGGAAGATACTGCCCGACAGCGGGGAAGTGACGCTGCACAAGGGAATCCGGATGGATTATCTGCCGCAGAACCCGGTCTTTGACCCGGAAGAAAGCATTATGGACTTTGTGTTTTCGGGCGACAGTTTGGCCGTGCAGGCGGCGCGGGAGTACGAGGAGGTGCTTTGGGCGATGGAGAAGAACCTGACGCCCGAGCTGCAGCATCGCTTGGACGAGGCCACGGCCCGGATGGACCAGTTGCAGGCCTGGGACATCGAGGAAAAAATCAAGGAAGTGCTTTACCGTCTGGAACTGCCCAAGACCGACCAGAAGATGGGCGAGCTTTCCGGCGGGCAGCAGAAGAAAGCCGCCTTGGCAAGGGTGCTGATCGAGGGGGCGGACCTGCTTCTGATGGACGAGCCGACCAACCATTTGGATATGGCCATGACCGAGTGGCTGGAGGATTTTCTTCGCCGCCAGCAGCTTTCGTTGTTGCTCGTGACCCACGACCGGACCTTCCTCGACCATGTCTGCAGCAAAATCCTGGAGATAGACCGGGGCAAGATGTATACCTATAAAGGCAATTACGCCTACTTTATCGAGAAGAAGGCCGAACGGGAGAGCATGGAACGGGCCGAAGTGGAAAAAGCCAGGAACATCTACCGGCGGGAACTGGAGTGGATGCGGCGGATGCCGTCGGCGCGGGGTACCAAGGCCAAGGCGCGCAAGGACGCTTTTGCGGAGGTCAAGGAAAAGGCCATGCGCCGTCTGGACGAGGCTGCGCCGGAACTGAGCGTGCAGAGCAGCCGTTTAGGCGGGAAGATACTGGAGGTCTATAACCTCAGCAAGAGCTACGAGGGCGAGAAGCTGATCGATGATTTCTCCTATATTTTCAAGAAAGGGGAGAAAGTGGGCATCGTGGGGCGCAACGGCATCGGCAAGTCCACCTTGCTGAACCTGCTGACCGGAGCCTTGAAGCCGGATTCGGGCCGCATCATCGTGGGCGATACCGTTAAGTTCGGCTATTACACCCAGGGCGGGCTTCCGGCGCACGAAGACCGGCGGGTCATCGACATCATCAAGGAAGTGGCCGAGGTGGTCCGCATGCAGGACGGCCGCGAAATCTCGGCATCCCAGTTCTTGAATTACTTTCAGTTCGAGCCGACTACCCAGTATAATTATTTCTCCAATCTGAGCGGGGGCGAACGCCGCAGGCTGTACCTGATACGGACGCTGATGGCCAATCCCAATTTCCTGATTCTGGACGAGCCGACCAACGACCTGGATGTATATACGTTGATGCTTTTGGAGGATTTCTTGAAGCATTACCAAGGCTGCGTGCTGATTGTGAGCCACGACCGGAGCTTCTTGGACCATATCGCCGACCATCTCTTTGTGTTCGAGGGAGAGGGGAAAATCAAGGACTGGTACGGGACCTACGAGGAATACAGGCAGAAGAAAGCCGAGGAACTGAAGCAAGCTCAGCTTCAAGGCCGGAAGGAAAAGGAAGAAAAACGGGTCGAGAGCAAGATCGAAGCCCGGAAGGAGTCCAAGCCCAAAGCCACATTCAAGCAGAAGAAGGAATACGAGGAAATCAATGCCCGGATACCGATCCTGGAAGAAGAAAAGAAGCAGTTGGAAGCCGCGCTTTCGGGGCAGGAGACCGACCCGGAGAAGATAAACCAGGCATCGGCGCGGATGGCCGAGGTGCTGGCCGAGCTTTCGGCCTTGGAAGACCGCTGGCTGGAACTTTCGGACCTTATCGAAGCTTAGCGGCACGTTCTCACGGGACTTTGCGCTTTATCACAGGGTTCCGCGATTTCTAAACGATACGACATGGCAAAACAGGAGCAAGCGAGGGGCATGTTCAACCAGATTGCCCCCAAATACGATTTTCTGAACCATCTGCTTTCGTTCCAGATAGACAAGCTGTGGCGGAAGAAAGCCATGCGCTGCATGACGGAAGCCGACAAGGAGTATGTGCTGGATGTGGCCTGCGGCACGGCCGACTTTTCAATAGCGGCTGTCAAGGCCGGCGCCAAGCAGGTCTTGGGCATGGATATTTCGGAAGAGATGATGAAGATAGGCGAGGCCAAGGTTCGCGAAGCCGGCTTGTCGGAGCGTATCCGTTTCAAGCAAGGACCTTGCGAGGACTTGGGTGAAGCCGACCGGACTTTTTCAGCGGCTACCGTGGCCTTCGGAGTCCGGAATTTCGAGGACCGGGAAACCGGGATGCGGGAAATCTGCCGGGTATTGAAACCGGGCGGACGTTTGGTGATTCTGGAATTTTCCTTGCCGAGGCTTTGGCTTATCCGTCAGCTGTACCTCTTTTATTTCGACCGGCTTCTGCCTTTTATCGGGGGATTGGTGTCGGGCGACAAGGCGGCCTATGCTTATCTGCCTGAAAGCGTCCGGAATTTCCCTTCGCCGGAGGCCTTTGCGGAGGTTTTGCGTCAGTGCGGCTTCGGGGAGGTGAGGTTCCGCCGTCTGACAATGGGCATCGTGGTCCTGTACGAGGCGGTGAAACCGGCCGTGTAAGAAGCGATGAAGTCAAAACGAAGCCCTGATTCATGATCCGCGCGCGAGGAGCTGAAACAGTGCAACCAAGCCCGAAAGACTTCTGATTACAGGCAAAGCCCGATGGCGGCCAGGATGCAGAATGCCAAGGTGGAGATAGAGAGGAACTTCAATTGGGGATCTAAAGCCCGGCCTTCTCCTTGGGCAATGCAGTACAAGTGCCGAATGAATAAAGGCAAGGACAAGATATAAAGGAAGTTCCAAAGGGAATCGAAAGTAATGCTCGAATAAATAGTCATCAGCAGCCAGCCTCCGATGATCAGCCCGAAATGGTAGATTTTGGCTTTATGCAAGCCTAATTTGACGGCAATCGTATGCTTTCCGCAGGCGGCGTCGTTCTCCCTGTCCCGCATGTTGTTGACATTGAGCACGCCGGTGATGAAGAATCCCGCCCCGGAGGCCGGCAGCAGGATCAGCGGGATTTCGGAGAGCACCGGCCTCATCAGGAAATAAGAGCCGCAGGTGCTGAGCAGCCCGAAGAAAAGGAATACGAAAACATCGCCCAAGCCCCGGTAGCCGTAGGGCCGGGTTCCTAAAGTGTAGCCCAAAGCGGCCAGAATCGCTAAAGCCCCGCCGCAGAGCAGGATATAGCTGTTGGAACAGAACAGGCATCCGAATGCTTTGTATATCAAGGAAATTCCAAAGAAAATAGCTAACAGGCAGAAACCGGCAATCATGCGTCTGTAATCCTTGACGCTCAATGCGCCGGCTTGCAGTGCCCGGGTAGGGCCGAGACGGTTCTCGTTGTCGGTGCCGTGCCTCATATCTCCCAAATCATTGGCTAGATTGCTTACAATCTGCAAACAGAGTGTTGTCAACAGGGCAAGTCCGAAGACCGGCCAGGAAAAGTTGCCGGAAGGATAGGCTAAAAAGCTGCCTAAGATGATGCCGGAGACCGAAAGGGGAAGGGTGCGGGGGCGCAGGCTTTGGATGCGGTATGCCAGTTTGTTCATTTTGTATCAATTGAAAATATAGTTTCTATATGGGGCCGTTTAAAACCAGGACGAAGATACGGCAGGAAAAATGAATTTCGCAAATTCAGGAGCTTTTTATATCTTCGCAAGATGTTTTATGCCAATATGAAATATATTATATTGATATTGAGTGTCTTGCTGTTGAGCGGATGTGCTTATCAGAAGGAGTACAACCAGGTAGTCAAGCAAGGGACGGTGGAAGACCGGTATAATTTCGCGGTCAAGGCTTATGACCGGCAGGACTATAACCGTGCTATTTCCTTGTTCGAGGAGATTCTGCCTTTGTTTCGGGGCAAGGACGGTCTGGAAGGTGTATTGTATAACCTGGCCTATTCCTATTTCTACGATAAGGATTATTTCATGGCAGCCTATTACTTCCGTTCGCTGGCGCGGCAATTCCCCAACAGCGAGTATGCCGAGGAGGTAACTTATATGTCGGCTTATTGCAAGACGTTGGAATCCCCCGATTATCAATTGGATCAGACAGCCACAAAGGAAGCCATCGAGCAGCTGCAGCTTTATATCAATTACTATCCGGACAGCCGTCGTGTGGATGAAGCCAGCCGGCTGATTGGGGAAATGAGGCAGAAACTGGCTACCAAAGCATTCCACGTGGCAGGGATGTATTATAAGCGGGGTTTGTACAATGCTGCCGCGATTTCTTATAATAATTTCCTGAGGGAATATCCTGAATCGCCGGATAGGGAACAGGCCATGTACCTGATGATAAGGAGCCGTTATTTGTATGCCAGGAACAGTTTCTCTTCCTTGCAGGCTGAACGTTACCAAAAAGTGCTGGAGTCTTACGATTTGTTCATGCGGCTTTATGCAGCATCTTCTTACCGTCAGGAAGTGGAGAAATTGGTAGAGGAGGCCAAAGAGCATATTTACAGTATAGAATAGAGAATGTTATCCCCGACTTGCAGCTATTTGCAGGTTCGTGGAAGCACAATGGTGTTACCAGAAAATATTGCGATAAAATGGATTACAAGAAAATCAAAGCCAGTCATGAAGCCATTACCCGGGATCTTTCCGAATTTGATAAGGGAACGGGTAATATTTATGAAACAGTGGTGGTTTTGGGAAAGCGGGCCAATCAGATTTCTTCGGCTTTGCGCCAGGAATTGGTTAACAAGATTTCGGAATTTTCGGCTCAGATCGTAAGCGGGGAAGGCATTGATGAGATTTATGAGAACCGGGAACAGATTGAGATAGCCCGCTATTACGAACAATTGTCCAAACCCAGCCTCATTGCGACCCAGGAACTTCTGGATGGTACGCTTTGCTTCAAGCGTCCGGAAAAGGAAGATTCCTTGGAACAGAGTCTCTGATCGCTGTCGCTTCGGGGATAATCTTTGTGTTTCATGAACGGATCCGTGCAAGGGAAGAAAGTCGTCGTAGGCTTGTCAGGTGGCATTGCTGCCTACAAGACATTGACTCTTATTCGTCTTTTGGTAAAAAACGGAGCGGAGGTGAAATGCGTATGCACGCCGTCCGCCTTGGAATTTGTCACCCCTCTGGCCTTGGAGACCTTGAGCGGGTATCCCTTGTATTCGGATTTGTTTTCCTCCAGGAACGAGTCCAAGACGGCGCATGTCGGTTATGCCGATTGGGCCGATCTCATGGTCGTGGCGCCGGCATCGGCCAATACGATTGCCAAGTTCGCCCACGGCATAGCTGATAATGCGCTGACCACGTTGTTCAATGCTTTTGACAAGACGGTGGTTCTGGCTCCGGCTATGAATACCCGTATGTACAAGCATCCCGCTACTCAATCCAATTTGGATATGCTTCGGCAATGGGGCGTGAAAGTGGTGGCTCCCGCATCGGGTGCTTTGGCCTGTGGCGCACAGGGGGAAGGCCGTATGCCGGAACCTGAAACGCTTTTGGCTTACACGGAATGGGTTTGCCGGCATCTTCCGGAATCCAGCCCGCTCGGGAAGCCGCAGGAATCATCGTATTACACCGGCAGGAAGGTCTTGTTGACTGCAGGGCCGACAGTGGAACCGATTGATCCGGTGCGATACCTTAGCAATCATTCGTCCGGATTGATGGGATGTTGCCTGGCCGACGAACTGAGCCTTCGCGGGGCCGAAGTCTATTACGTGACCGGGCCGGCCCGTGTGCGTCCGCATTTTGCGCCTTACCGGCTGATTCCCGTCCAAACGGCGGGCGAGATGTATGAGGCGGCCGTCAGTCTTTGGCCGGATATGGATGCGGCCATATTGTCGGCGGCAGTGGCGGACTATGCGCCTGCCGTGGTCAGCGGGCAGAAAATCAAGAAGGATTCGGACCTGTTGTGCTTGGAATTGAAGAAGACGCAGGATATCCTGGCCCGGCTCGGAAATGAAAAACGGAAAGGGCAGCTGCTGGTCGGTTTTGCCCTGGAGACGGAAAACGAATTGGAAAATGCTGAATCCAAGCTGAAACGGAAGAATGCCGACTTGATTGTGCTTAACAGTTTGAGGAATCCCGGCGCGGGTTTTGCAGTAGCTACGAACCAGGTCACTTTTGTCGATAGGAAAGGCCGGGTCGAATCTTTGGCATTGAAGACGAAAGAAGAGGTGGCTTCTGACATCCTCGATTATCTGCCTTCGTTGGCGGAGTCCTGAGACAAGACCTATGCCGTAAGGAAGTCGGCATAGGCCTAGAAAAAAGCCGGTTTAGAAAAAACATAAAACAGATGCGTAGACTAAGGACATGGATAGGAGCCTTGGCTTTCGGTTTCTTTGCCGGGGTCGGGATTTCACGCGGCGAGGCCCAGGAGCTGAACTGCACGCTCAATGTGGTATCGACCAAGATCACTTCGGGCGACAAGACCGTTTTCGAGGATTTATCCAAGGCGATGAACCAGTTTGTCAACAATCGCCGGTGGACCAAGATGCGTTTCCAGTCCCAGGAGCGTATTCCATGCTCGATGACGGTGGATATACAGGAATACAATAGCAGTACAGGGCAAATCAAGGCGTATTTATCTATCCAGTTGAGAAGGCCGTGTTTCAAATCGACATATTCCAGTACTGTATTCAACCTGATTGACAGGGATTTCTCGTTCAGGTACATGAAAAACGATCCCTTGAATTATACGGATAACAGCATAGGGACCAATTTGACCGCTACTTTGGCGTTCTATGTGTATATCATTCTGGGGAATTATTTCGATTCTTTCGCCCCGCAAGGAGGGACGGTTTTTTATACGCAGGCGCAGAATATCGTGATGCAGGCCCAATCGTTCGCAGAGGAAGGCTGGCGCTCGTCCGAACGTAACGACAATAACCGTTATTGGATTGCGGAAAGCTATACCAATGGCAATTATGCCGGTATCCATGAGGTCTTGTACCGTTATTACCGCTTGGGAATGGATATGATGTTCGATGATCCGGCAACGGCTCGGACCAATATCTTGGATGCGATGACCCTGCTTGACGAAGTCAACAGCCGGAAGACCGGAGGTTTGGCTTGCGTGACGCTTTTCATGGAATCGAGAGCCGACGAGCTGGTTAATATTTACCAGCCGGCAGCCCAGGATGAGAAACAGAAAGCTACCGATTTGTTCATCAATTTGGATCCGGCTCATATTGATACCTATCGCAAGATTATGTCCGGAGCCGGAACGGCAGCTCGTTGAGACGTGGGCAAGATTGGCTTTCGAGGCGCTTTTCAAGCAGAGTAACGGGGTCGCCTGTTTGTTGGGCCTCATGAAATGGAGGAAAGATGTTACAACACTTAAGCATAGAAAATTACGCTCTGATACGTTCCTTGGATGCGGATTTTGCCGAGGGGTTCTGCGTGATTACCGGAGAGACGGGTGCGGGAAAGTCCATTTTGCTCGGGGCTTTGGGCTTGGTGTTAGGCCAAAGGGCCGACAGCGGGATTTTGTTCGACAAGAACCGTAAATGCATCATTGAGGCTCATTTCGATGTGAAGGGACTTGATTTGAGCCGTTTTACGGGCCGGATGGACAGCGCCGGAGACAGGGAACGGGAGCTTGAAGAGTCCGAGACAGATTCGGCTGTTTTTGATTTGGAAGACAATGAGTTGATACTTAGAAGGGAAGTCCTTCCCAGCGGAAAGTCGAGGGCTTTTGTCAACGATACACCGGTCAATCTTTCCATTTTAAAAGAATTGTCGGCAGTTCTGATCGATATCCATTCCCAACATCAGACATTGACGTTGAATACATCGGCTTTCCAGCTGAAGCTGCTGGACAGTTACCTGCAAGATTCGACCATTATCAAGCGTTACCAAGCTGTATATGAGGATTATGTCCTTTTCCGTCAAAAGGTGGAGAACATGGAGGGGAATCTGGCCCAATGGCAGCAGGAGCAAGATTACTGGAGGTTCCTGCTGGACGAGTTGGACAAGTTTTCCCCCAAGGCGGGAGAGCAGGAGGAAATGGAACAGGTATTGGAACGCCTGTCCCATGAGGAATTGCTGAAGGAGACATTATCGGAAACGGTTATGGCTTTGAATGGGGATGAATGCTCCTTGCGTTCCCGGCTTGAATCCGTGGTGCGAGGCCTGAAGAAGATATCCTCCTACCATAAAGGCGTGTCCGAAAGCATGGGGCGATGGAATTCGTTGGTTGTGGAACTGTCTGATTTGTCTTCGGATATAGAACGTTGGGCCGAAGAGGATGAAACCGACCCGGCCATGAAGGAGCGCTATGAAGAGCGATTGGATGAATTATATCGGTTGGAACGCAAGCATCATGTGGATGACGTGGAAGGCTTGATAAGCTTGCAGCAGGAATTGGGTCGGAAACTGGGACGGGTTGAAGAGTCTTCCGACGCATTGGCAGCGGCAAAGAAAGAACTGGAGGACTTGGAAATCCGGTTGGAATCCTTGGCCGAGGAGTGGCATGAGGCCCGTGCTGCATCGGCTCATGCTTTGGAAAATGCCATTGTGGAGGCGTTGGGGCGTTTGGGCATGGGGCAGTCCCGGCTGGAAATCCTTTTGGAAAAAACAGGGCGCTTTTCGCTTTCCGGATACGATAAGGTGCAGTTTCTGTTCAGTGCCAATGTCGGGACGGCACCTAAGGAGATTTCCAAGGTGGCATCGGGTGGCGAACTTTCCCGTCTGATGCTGGCTATCAAGTCTGTGATTCATCAGGGAAATCTTTTAGGCACGATTATTTTTGACGAAATAGATACGGGCGTGTCCGGCCAGATTGCCGGCAAGGTAGCCGCCATGATGAAGGAAATGGGAACCTGTATGCAGGTGATCGCCATTACGCATCTGCCGCAGATAGCCGCAGCGGCCCGGACCCATTTTTTCGTGTACAAGAGTGTGGAGAATGGGGTCAGCGAATCCAGAATGAGGCGGCTCGACGAACAGGAACATGTCAGATGCATCGCAGGTATGCTCAGTAATGATAAAGTGACCGATGCGGCTATGAAGGCGGCACGGGAGTTGATAAAGGGTTAGGAAGGAGGCTGATTTGGAAGATTCGTGGGAAAATTATATGGACGAGGAGTCCAAGAGGCTTTTGGAACGGTATGAAAAAGAGCTGGATAGCGGGGGATTGGGCTTCTTCGATGTGGATGAGTATGTAGTTCTGATAGATTCTCTGATGATGCGGTCCCAGCTGACCGAAGCGGTGCAGTTGGTTCAGCTGGCCCGGAAACAATATCCGGAAGCCTCCGAGCTCAAGGTAAAGCAGGCGGAACTCAGTTTGGAAAACGGGTTCTATCAACAGTCGCTCATGCTGTTGCAGGAAGTAGAGGATGTAGAGCCCTACCTGTACGAGCTATATCTTGTACGGGGGCATGCCTTGAAGCTTTTGGCACGGTACGAGGAAGCGGAAAAGGCTTTTGGGGAAGCCCGGAAAAAAGGGGCCGACGAGATTGATGTCTCGATGGGAATGGCTGAGCTTGAAGTGGCACGGGGACGAAAGGAAAAAGCTTGGCCTTATCTCAAGAGAATGATTGGATATCAAGAGGATACAGTGGAAGTGTGCAACCGTTTCATTGACTTGGTCGTCAAAAGCGGTCTCTTTTCCGAAGCTATCGGTCTGGCCCGGCAGCTGGCCAAGGACAATCCTTATAAGATATTATACTGGAAATTGCTGGCGGAGTTATCGGAGAATGCCGGGGCATACGAACAGGCATTGGAGGCCAATGAGTTTGTTTTGGCTATCCAACCCGATGACAAGGAGGCATTGTTCGGCAAGTTTCGTAATCTTTCGTATACGGATGACAACCGAAGCCCCCTTCCTTTTTACCTGCAGATGGAGAAAGAGGTGAAGGATTTGGCGGATTTGATCCCTCTCTGGTGCCGGATAGCACAGGAATATGAGATTGAAGAGAATTGGGAAGAGGCGATGTCGTATTACCGCAGGATATTGGATTTTCCGGAAACCCGGCCTTATGCTTTGTTCCGCATGGGGGTGATTTCCAATTATCGTCTTGATTTTCCGTCCGCGTTGTCGTTTTTCTTCCAGGCATTGCAGGAACCGGAGGCTTTTGAGCACGATGTGGAGAATCTTTCCAAAGTGTACAGAGGAATCGCCAGGACCTATTACTATATGGGGCATGCTACAGAGAATCTGCACTATAACCGAATGGCAGCGGAGCTGCAGCCGGATTACCGTTATCATGCATACGCGTATGTGCTGGATGCTTGCGATTTGGGCGAAATGTCCACGGCTTTGGGCTATATCGACATGATGTTGCGGTCCGCGTCTTGTAGTTGGCTGTATTTATGCAAGGCTTGCCTGTATTATTACGGAGGGAGAAAGGAAGACTCCTATGCGTTGTTCGCCCAGGCTTTTTCGGGGGACCCCATCACGAGGGACGATGCCGATCTCCGGATTCCCGACATTTACGAGGAAGACCCGCGTGTTTTGGAGCTGAGAAATGAATATAGCCCTGGCTATGAAGCGAATGAGCCGGAAGATATAGAGCCTTATGTCTATTATGGGCCGGATGAAGAGTATTTGCAGCGCAAAGGTTTGATCGCATCGGAAGAGGGGGACAGGGATTCGGAGGCCGGATATGGAGGAGAACAGAGGAGTTAGAGGTTTGCTGGGTTTGCTCGGGCATCCGTTGGGACATTCTTTTTCGGTTGCCTATTTTCGGGAAAAGTTCAGTGATTTTCCTCAAAGAGGTCTTGTGTACAGGAATTTCGATTTCGAGGATTTGGCGGACGGAATCCGGCAGTTGAGAGGGTGCGGCCTTTTGCGAGGCTTCAATGTGACGATTCCCTACAAGAAGAGGGTTATGGCTTATCTGGACGGGATTTCGGACGAAGCCGCTGCTATAGGTGCGGTCAATACGGTGGCAGTGGAAGCTTCGACCGGCCGTTGGATAGGTCATAATACCGATACGCTCGGTTTCTGGGAAAGCCTTCAGGATTTTTTGCAGGGACAGCCGGTAAGACGGGATGCCAAAGCACTGGTCCTGGGGAACGGTGGCGCTTCGCAAGCGGTTCAGTATGCCTTGGCACGGCATGGGATATCTTACGATTTGGCTTGCCGTCCGGAGCATGCTCCGTGTGCAGGTTGCGGTTCCCTCCGGCCTTTCGCCCCGCAGCGGGTTCTGCCGTATGCTTCACTGTCCGAGGACATGTTTCGGGACGAGATTTTTTTGATAGTCAATACCACTTCATTAGGCATGCATCCGTGTGTGGACGAAGCTCCTCGTATCCCGTACGAGGGTTTGGGTGTGTCGCATTATGCTTTCGATTTGGTGTACAATCCGGCCGAGACTTTGTTTCTGAGACGATGCCGGGAACAGGGGGCTAACGTCCGTAACGGTTTGGATATGCTTTACCGACAGGCGGATGCAGCTTGGCGGATATGGGCCTCGTCTTCTCTGTGAAATGCAGTATGGCACTCAAGGGGCGATGGTCGGAATAGTCTGCTTTCCATGTATCGAAACTTTGCACGGAAACTTCGCCTTTGAACAGGATGTAATCTATCCGGTACGATGGATAGAATCCTTTGTAGCTTTGTCCCAAGCCTTCTCCTTTTTCCACAAAAGCGTCTAAGAATCCTTTTCGGCCCAGATAGGCATATACGTACGATACCGGTTGGTCGTTGAGATCGCCGCAGATGATTTGTGCGGCCGGGCTGTCTTCCTCTTCGGTGCTCAGCATGACTTTCTGGATTTGCCGGGAACGCTGGATAGTGGCTTCTTTCATTTTCTTCAGCATCCGGCTGGCTCCTTTCTTGTAATGTCCGGCGTCGGCTACGGGCGATGCCAGCGAGGAGAAAAACGCATGATCGATACGGTCGAAGCGGTTGGATGCCAAATGGAGATTGTAGACTCTCAACGTATCCGCTCCGATGAGGATGTCCGCATAGACGGCATCGAAGCGGGAAAGGCCGGGAATGCTGCCTTCGCGGAGAATCGGGTATTGGGAATAAATCCTGTTGCCGTACAGGAATCCTTTCCCGGCCGACAGCTCGGGATGGGTCGAATACCTGTATCCGGCTTGGCGGAGCACCGAGGTAATGTCGAAGCCTTTGCCTTTGCTTTCGTAATATTCCTGGAAGCAGAGGATTCCGGGTTCTTGCTGCTTTACGAAATCCATGATTTCATCTTTGATTTTGCCGGGTCTTTTGTCGGAAACCTGGTAAAAGTCGAACATTTGGACATTGTAGGTCATCAGCTTGACGGTTCCGTTTCTCTCCCTGTCCTTGAAATCCGGTTCATGTACGCCTTTGAATTGGAGGATGTTTTGCAAGTTATTCCCATTGAGCAGCAGGCAAGCCAAAAAGAAGAGGCTTCTTTTTCTCAAAAGGCAGAGATTGAACACGAACAGAATGAGCCCCAGGACAAAGAGGATGGGGAATGCAAGGCCGAAGAGTGCCGGGAAGAATAGGGTTGACGGTTCGAGGCGGCAAGCCAGGAACGAAAGGCATAGCCCGATTCCCACCAGGGCGGCAGGAAGGAATACAAGCAAGCGTAAAGTCGTGTGTTTTTTCCTCTTCTGCTTTTTCATTGGAGGCATGGATTTTTGCGAGATCGTTTCAGGGGGCCGGAATCCTTATCGGGCATAGTTGCTTCGGCTGAATTTTTCGAGGAATTCCTTTTCGTCGGGACTGAGGCTGTCCTTCCCTTGGCTGGAAATTTTGCCCAGAATCCGCATGGCTTCCTCTTGCTGGGCTTGCCGGATCCTGTTGTACTCCTCGTCGGATCGTGCTTTTCCTGACAGGTCCACGAATGTGTTCTTTTTCCGTTTGGAAAACAAGCGTTTGATAAAAGCAATCATAAGGTCAAGGTTTGCAGCCGTTCTGAAAAAAAACGGGCTAAGGTACAAAATTCTTACTTTTGCAGGCGGATTCGCGGAGGGCAGAAGGCGGAACGTGTCCGGCATGTCCTGCGTGTGATATATTTTGATATGGAAAGCATATTGGCAAAAAGGGTAGAAGCGTTTGGCCTTTTGGGGAATTACATGCGGACAGCCATGGATGATCCGGAATTCCGGGCGGTAGCCGGCCGGGCTGGGAGGGTAAACCCGTTGTTCACTGTTTCGAATATAGAAAGGGCGGTTCGTACCTGGGGGGACGCATTGCGGACGGATTCCCTGAAGGCTTGGCTGGAACCTTATTTGCCGCAATGGCAGCAGGAACGGCTGGAGGTGGCCTTGGTCATGGCGGGCAATATCCCGATTGTAGGATTCCAGGATTATTTATGCGCTTTGCTGTGCGGTTTCCGTTTGCAAATCAAGCTTTCTTCCAAGGACCCGTTTTTGTTGCCTTTCTTGCACTCCAAGTTATTGGAGCTGGCTTCGGGGCATAAGGAGGTGATGGAAGAGAACGGAACCGGGAAGAACTTTCCCGAGTCGGGGGAAATTGCTCCTGTCATTTTTACCCAATCCATCGTGAAAGATTTCGATGCGGTCATAGCGACCGGAAGCGGCAATACGTTCCGTTATTTCGACTTTTATTTCGGGCGTTACCCGCATTTGTTGCGTAGGAACCGAACTTCCTGCGCTTTGCTGGACGGCACGGAAAGCCGGGAGGATTTATCCGGGCTGGCAGACGACGCGCTTTCTTATTTCGGTATGGGCTGCAGGAATGTATCCAAGATCTATGTGCCGGATTCTTATGATTTCACCACTTTGCTTGAGACATTGCATCCTTTGTCGTCTTCTTTGTTGTCGCATGCGGTCTACAAGGATAATTACGACTATCACAAAGCTGTCTGTATGCTCAACCGCCAGTCTTTTTTCGATAATGGATCGGTATTGCTGCAGCCTTCCACGGCATTGGCTTCGCCGATGGGCGTATTGTACTATGAGACTTATCAAGACAAGGCGGAAGTGGAAGCCATGCTGGAAGCGCGTCGGAATGAAATCCAATGCGTGATGGGGAAAGGCCGGACGGCTTTTGGAACAGCTCAGTCTCCAGGTTTGGCCGATTATGCGGACGGAGTGGATATCATGGACTTTCTGCTGCATCTCCGGAGCAGGCATTAGGCGTTTTGCGGAGAGGGAGGCGTTTTTAGGGTCGCATAAGCCGGGACGTATCGGAAGAGAGTGAAGTTGTGTTGCTAACCATTTGAAAATAAATTATTTAATTGTTTTTAGGGAATAAAGTTCGTATATTTTTGGAAGATATGGAATAAAGTATTACTTTTGCGCCCCTAAAATACAGTTATTTACCATGAAGAAAGATATCCATCCGAAGAATTACCGTCTGGTCGTTTTCAAAGATATGTCGAACGATTATGCATTCCTGTGCAAGTCTACCGTCCAGACGAAAGACACTATCCAATGGGAAGATGGCAATGAGTATCCGTTGGTCAAGTTGGAAATCTCGAGCGCTTCGCATCCGTTTTTCACCGGCAAGGTGAAATTGGTCGATACCGCCGGCCGTGTCGACAAGTTCATGAGCAAGTACCAGAAACAGCTCGAAAAGAAGAAGGCTGCAAAATAAAGGGGATGCGCTTTGTAGTCCCTGGCTTGTCTCTGTCTACGGCAGGGGCGAGTGCTGCAGAGGGGTGTATAAGAAAGTTTTGGACGGAAAGGGAGTATTGTATCCCGAGGGGATGCAGACCGGTTCCGTCCGAAGAGGCTTTTTTATACTCCCTTTTTTCGTATATATCTTAACCGTATCGGATATGCAATATTTACTTTGTGACGATGCTTCCATCAGGAAGAGTCTGCTTCCTCTTACATTTACCCGCCCTGTAGCCTTGCTGCGTACGGGTATTACGACATTGCAGGAAAAATGGAACCATTTTCTGGGGGCGGATGCCGGTTTCGCCACGGCGGACTATCTGCGGTGCAAGTATGGTTCCTGGCAGGACGACAGTCGGCCATGTCTGCGGGTCAATGCTTCTTTTATTCCGGATCGTATGCTGGCGCAGGCGATTGCTTCCTTGCAGCCGGGGCAGCTTTTGATGAAAGACGGGCAATGGGTGGCGTTTATCTTTGCGCCAGCGGATCCGGCTGTTCCGGAAACGGATGGGGTGAGGATCGATTTGTGCGGTCAGGAATTCTGCCTTTCTGGCAGTTCGGCTATTGAATATGCGGGTCAGTGCCGTCAGATTCGGTATCCTTGGGATATATTTTTGGAAAATGGCGTTCAGATTTCGTATGACTTGGAATGGTTGACCGAGGGCAGGGTTTCTTGTGCGCCAGCTGGAGAAGGAATGCAATGCTATGGTTCGCATCCTCTTTTTGCGGAAGAAGGAGCTGTGGTTGAGCATTCGTTGATAGATACGTCGGAAGGGCCTGTCTATCTTGGGAAAGGGAGCCGTATCATGCCGGGCTGCTTGATAAAAGGCCCGTTGGCTTTGTGCGAAGGGGGATTGATTAAGATGGGCGCCAAGATATACGGGGGCAATACGTTTGGCCCTTACAGCAAGGTGGCCGGCGAAGTGGAAAATTCGGTTTTTATCGGTTATAGCAACAAGGCGCACGATGGTTTTTTGGGGGATGCGGTTTTGGGCGAGTGGTGCAATTTGGGTGCAGGAACCAATTGTTCCAATCTCAAGAACGATTATTCGGAGGTCCGTGTCTGGAATTATGCGGAGGAGCGTTTTGTCAAGACAGGATTGCAGTTTTGCGGCCTGATCATGGGCGATCATTCCAAAAGCGCGATAGGGACCCAGTTCAATACAGGAACGGTGGTGGGTGTCGCGGCCAATGTGTTTTCGGCCGGTTTCCCCAAGAATTATATCCCTTCGTTCAGTTGGGGCAAGGAGACCTATAGGGTGGAACGTGCGTTGGAAACCGCTAAGATTGTGTATGGACGACGTGGCAAGGTATTTGCAAAAGAGGATGCCCGCATTTTGAGGACCATACACGAAGATACGGAGAACAACCGTTTGCGGTTCAATACAAACTGATAAGATGGCAAAGAAAACGAATATAGATGATTTTTTGGCGGGCTTTTCTTCTTTGGACGGGGAGGCCGAATTCATTCCTCTTATAGGGAAAGACGAAGAAGCCCATTTGCAGAACAGTGTTATTCCCGATGAGTTGCCGGTGCTGCCGGTGCGGAACAATGTATTGTTTCCCGGGGCAGTGCTTCCTATCCTGTTGACGCGGGAGAAAGCGGTTTTGTTAGTCAAGGAAGCAAACAAGAACAAGAAGCTGATAGGCGTATTGGCCCAGCAGTCTGAAAGCAAGGACGATCCGAAACCGGACGAGTTGTATTCGGTAGGAACGATGGCCCATATACTCAAGACGCTCAAGATGCCGGATGGGAGCATGATGGCGATTATCCAAGGCATACGGCGGTTCAAAGTCAAGGGCTTTACGACCGAGGACCCTTATATCCGGGCGCAGGTAGAAGCTTATGATGACTTGGATGGACAGAAAGATGCTTCGGCCCGCAAGGCGATGGTGGGTGCTATCCGTGATTTATATGCGCAGGTGGTGCGGCTTTCCGGCAAGATGGCCCAGGAATCGTTGTTTGCTGTGCAGAACATAGACAGCGCGGATTTCTTGATTTATTTCATCGCGGCCGCGTCGGAAATGGATTTGAGCGAAAAGCAAGGCCTGCTGGAAAAACGCCAGCTGGAAGACCGGGCTTTGGCGGTGATGGCATCATTGAACCGGAGCAAGCAGATGCTGGAATTGCGGAGGAATATAGAAAACAAGGTGGAGGCCGATATTTCCAAGCAGCAGAAGGAGTATTTCCTGACCCAGCAGCTCAAGACCATTCAGGAAGAACTGGGCGGTTCGGGCGAACAAGAAGTCCAGGAGCTGATCGATAAATCCAAGAAGAAGAATTGGGGCGAGGAGATCCAGGCTCATTTTGACAAGGAAGTGAAGAAGCTGCAGCGGACACACAGCATGAGTCCGGAATACTCGATTCAGTTCAATTACCTCAATACCTTGGTGGATTTGCCTTGGAACGAGTATACGCAGGACAAGTATGACCTGGCCAGGGCGAAGAAAGTCCTAGACAAGGATCATTTCGGTTTGGAAAAGGTGAAAGACCGGATTCTTTCCTATTTGGCGGTTCTCAAGCTGAGAGGGGACATGAAGGCCCCCATCTTGTGTTTGGTCGGGCCTCCGGGTGTGGGCAAGACTTCGTTAGGCCGATCCATTGCTGCCGCCATGGGGCGGAAGTATGTCCGGATGTCCTTGGGTGGTTTGCATGATGAGTCTGAAGTGCGGGGGCATAGGAAAACCTACATAGGTGCGATGCCGGGACGGATTATCCAAGGTATAAAGAAGGCCGGCTCTTCGAATCCGGTCTTCATGCTGGATGAAATAGACAAGATAAGCGGGGCTACGGTAAACGGGGATCCGTCTGCGGCCATGTTGGAAATTCTGGATCCGGAGCAAAACAACACGTTCCACGATAATTATCTGGAAGTGGATTACGATTTGTCCCATATTTTGTTCATTGCAACAGCCAATTCTGTATCGTCTATACATCCGGCATTGCTGGATCGCATGGAGGTGATAGAGGTGCCGAGCTACGTGCAGGACGAAAAGGTTGAAATCGCTTCCCGGCATTTGGTTCCCCGGCAACTCAAGGAACATGGAATGAAAGCCAAGGATTTGAGCCTTTCGAAAGAGATGCTGTATTATCTGATTGGAGAATATACGCGGGAGGCTGGTGTCCGGCAGCTGGAGAAGGATATTGCCGGTATTGTCCGGGAACGCGCCAAATGCCTTGTTTCGGAAGACAAGGAAATCCAAGGCAAAGGAAAGCGGGTGACGAAAGCTTTTATACAGGAATCCTTGGGCGTTCCTCCGTATACTGAGTCGGAAAGGCTCAAGTCCGATATGGTCGGCGTGGTGACCGGCTTGGCTTGGACAAGGGTGGGCGGTGACGTGTTGTTTATCGAGACCGCTTTGTCTCCGGGGAAAGGGGAGTTGAGCATGACCGGGAATCTGGGGAATGTGATGCAGGAATCCGCGACAGTGGCTTTGGCTTATATAAAGGCCCATGCGAAGGATTTGGGGATTGCAGGGAAGAAAGTGGAAGGAAGCTGTGTCCATGTCCATGTTCCGGAAGGGGCTACGCCGAAAGACGGGCCGTCGGCCGGCCTGGCTTTGTTTACGGCCATGGTGTCGGCTTTTACGGGGTATCCGGTGCAATGCGGTTTGGCTATGACCGGGGAGATAGCCCTCCGTGGGCAGGTTCTGCCTATCGGAGGCGTGCGTGAGAAAATCCTGGCGGCCAAACGGGCTGGAATCGGGCAAGTGGTGCTTCCGAAGGAAAACAGGCCCCAGTTGGAAGAAATACCGTCCATGTATACGGAAGGTTTGAAGGTGGCTTATGTGGATTCGGTCGAAGATGTGCTGCCTTTGGCCTTGAAGGGATACAAGATGCCCCTCAAAGGGAATAAAGCGGCAGCCTCCGGATTTAAAATCGAGAGGAAAAAGCGGTGTTGACAAGCTTGAGTGCCCGGTCATGTGTCCAAGGAAAAGCCTTTTTGGTGGAAAATTCATAAAAAAGTCAAGACAAGGACTTGTGTGATACGAAAAAATTCTTACCTTAGCGGCGCTTTTTCGGGTCCCATGCGGGAACGCAAAACGAAAAAAAAAGTTTAACACAAATAAAAAAAAGTAAAATGAAAAAAGTTTTTGCATTTATTTGTGCGATGGGCATCGCGGCAGGTGCCAGTGCACAGGTGAAGGTGAGCAAGACCGTTGCAGCTTCGAATGTGGCTGGGATGGAAAGTGTTGCCATCAACAAGGAAGAGGCTCCTTTGTTCAAGGTTAAAGCAATGAATGCGGCTAAGCCGTCCGATTTGGTTTACGATACCTTGGGCGTTTATGCTTGGTACAGCCCAGAAGCGGAATGGGGGTATACATGGTTCAATTACAGATTTGGTCCCCAGGTTACAGCGGAGAACTTATTGAGCGGGCATGAAACCATCCGTTTCCTGTATGGTTCGTTCATGCTTCCTTATAACCTTGGGAGCGGTGAATTGGGATATTATTTCCCGGTAGGTGCCGGCAGCTGGTATGCGGATGCTGCTATGTATGATGTTACCGAATCTTTCATTGTAGGTGCTGCTACTAGCTTGGTTACCTTCCCTCGTGTTGCCGAACTGAACAAGGGGCAGTCGATGCCTTTCTGGTTCAAGGTTTACGATCAGAACCAGATTTCCGAGCAGCAGGTTCTGACCGACCACAATGCATTGGCTGGCGAAGCTGCGGCTCGTTACACCGATGTGACTTATCCGACCGATCCTGATGTTTTCCATATTACCGATACGGCTTGGATTGCAGAAATGCCTTTGTTCCGTGACGAAGCAACCGGTGAAGTATTGGGTGCTGGCGATACGATGATTTGGTCTTCTTTCAACGAAAGAATCCCGGTAGGCGATGAGTTCTGCTTGAGCGTATTGTTCCCCAGTCAGGACCTGCAAAGGGATACGAACTGGAATGTTACGATGAGTCTGGATATTTCGGCGGGTCCTGTTACGGCTGAATGGCCTCGTGCGGTGTACGGTGTAATGCGTTTCCCTGGCCAGCACCATTGGAGAACATCTTTGGTAGATAATCCTGATCAGAACAATCCGGATGATTGGGGCTATCCGGAAGAACGTTTGGAAGGCTTTATAGCTGATGAAAGCATGCAGCCGAACAAGAAGGCTGCGGTATTTTCAATGGCTGCTTTCAATATGTTTTCGGATGGAGCCATCGAATATGAACCCTATATGCTTGTTGTGACCTGCTCGGAATACGTAAGCAACAGCCCCAATACGGTAGACCGTTACGTACAGGTGGCTCCGGTTCCGGCTGTAGATTATGTAAACATCACATCTTCCAAGAACATCAACCGTGTTGAAATTTATTCCTTGGGCGGTGGCTTGGTTAAAAAACAGGTAGTGAGTGGCAACGAAGTAACCGTGAATGTAAGCGGTTTGAACTCCGGTATGTACATTGCCAAGGTTTATACCGAAAGTGGTGTTGCTACCAAGAGAATCGTGGTTCGCTAATCATAGCGGAGATGATAAAAGAAAAGCGGGGCTTCGGCTCCGCTTTTTTTTTTGCTGTTGTCTGGGGAAGTTGCTTTGAAAATGCTCGCTGATTTTTAGCAATGATGGGTGGGCGTTTCTAGGCAGCCTCAGATAATAGAGAACCCGGCTGGAGTTTTTTCCGCCCGGGCTCTCTTTTCTTGTGATTATACTTTCTCTTCGATGTTTGTTTGCCAATGCTAGGGATAAGGGTTTATCTTAGCGGGCAAAGTGTTTCTGTGTCAGCTCGAAGCTTTCCTTGATCAGCTGGAAGGTGCGTTCGATGTCGTTGTCCAGACCTACCGAGAAGCGGACCAAGCCTTCGGACAAGCCCATGCCTTTTTGGAATTCTTCGGGGATTTCGCTCGATGTGCTCTTGCCCGAGTTGCTGAACAGGGTCTTGAAGTAACCTAGGGAAACCGCCAGGAAGCCTACGCCTTTTTCTTGCATCGTTTCCATCATGAAGTTGGCCTTTTCGGAAGTCTCCAGGTCGATGGCAATCATGCCGCCGAAGCCGAAGCCTTCGTTCATCTGGCGTTTCATCAGTTCGTGGTCGGGATGTTCCGGCATGCCGGGATAGTTGGCTTTCAGCCCGATTTCCGGGAAGCGTTGCGCCAGGTACAAGGCATTGTGGCTATGCTGTTTCATCCGGATGTGCAGGGTGTAGAGGTTCTTCAGGATGCTGGAAGCACGCAAGGGATCCAATACCGGGCCGAGCAGCATCGAAGTCCCGTCATTGACGCTGATCAAAGCGTTGATGAAGTCGTTCGAAGCGCAAATCGCACCGGCCACGCAGTCGTTCTTGCCGTTGACGAATTTAGTCATCGAATAGACCACGATATCGGCACCTAAACGGGCGGGGGAGAAAATCATCGGGGTGAAAGTGTTGTCCACCACCAGTTTCACATTGTGCCTGTGGGCCACTTCGCTTAATGCCGGGATATCGGCAATGCGCAGCATCGGGTTGTTCATCGTTTCGGTGTAGATGAACTTGGTGTTGGGGCGAATCGCCTTTTCCACTTCTTCGGGTTTGGTGGTGTCGGCAAAGCTGACTTCCACATTGAACTTAGGCAGATAGTTCTTCAGGAAGGCGAAAGTGCCGCCATAAACAGTCGGGCTGGCTACGATATGATCCCCAGCACCTACCAATTGCATCATCGCGTTGGTGATGGCGGCCATTCCCGATCCGGTCACCCAGGCGGCTTCCGTGCCTTCCATCGCGGCCAAGGCTTTGGCCAGCTGCATGTTCATGGGATTCCAATGCCGGGAGTAGAGGAAGCATCCTTGGGTTTCACCGTGGAAGGTGCCGGTCATGGTTTCTCCTTTGTGGAAAAGGAATGTAGCGGAATCGGTAATGGCGGGGTTCACGTCTCCGAATTCTCCGCCATGGAAGCAACCTTGCAAGTTGGTTGCCGGGTCAAATTTTTCTTTTTGCATGAGTATTATGTTTTTTTGTTGGCTTGTCCGGATGCCGTTCTGAACTTTTGCGGGTGTTCTTGCCGGCTTCGTCTTCTGATTCTGTAAGCGGATGTCCGGCCTTGGATTGCAGCTCTTTGAGCCGGTTCAGCTCCTGCAGGTAATTGTCGGCTTCGATGAATTCCAGTTTGGCCGCCGCGCTCTTCATCAGTTTCTCCACTTCGGCAATGCGTTTGGCAATGTCGGCTGGTTTCTTTTCGTAATGCATCACCGGGTCGGCAAAAGCAGGCGCGTTCAGGTCTTCGGAATAAGCTTTCGGGTCAATGCCTCGGGCTTCGTTCATGGCTTGGTTGATGGCCTTGACGATAGGCTGGGGCGTGATATGGTGTTCTTTGTTATAGTTGTCTTGAATCTGGCGGCGGCGATAGGTCTCGTCGATGGTCTGCTGCATGGCCTCGGTGACATGGTCGGCATACATGATGACCAAGCCGTGGATGTTTCTTGCTGCCCGGCCTGCCGTCTGGGTCAGGGAACGGGCCGAACGCAGGAAGCCTTCCTTGTCGGCATCCAAAATGGCCACCAAAGAGACTTCGGGCAAATCCAGGCCTTCCCGGAGCAGGTTGACGCCGATCAGCACGTCGATAGCCCCGGCCCGCAGGTCTTGCAGGATTTCCACCCGGTCCAAGGTATCCACTTCCGAATGGATATAGGCGCAGCGGATGCCGGTATTGGCAAAGTACTTGGCTAATTCCTCGGCCATTTTCTTGGTCAGGGTGGTCACTAATACCCGTTCGCCCCGGGCGCAGGTCTTTTCTATCTCGTCCAGGAGGTCGTCCACCTGGTTGGCGGTGGGCCTCACCTGTATTTCGGGATCCAAAAGGCCGGTAGGGCGGATCAGCTGTTCCACGACCACGCCGCCGCTCTGTTCCAGTTCGTAGTCGGCCGGGGTGGCGCTCACATAGATGACTTGCTTGGTCAGGGCTTCGTATTCGTCGAATTTGAGCGGACGGTTGTCCAGCGCGGCGGGAAGTCGGAACCCGTATTCCACCAGGTTGACCTTGCGCGAGCGGTCGCCGCCGTACATCGCCCCGATCTGGGGCACGGTCACATGACTCTCGTCGATGACGGTCAGATAGTCGTCCGGGAAATAATCCAGCAGGCAGAAAGGCCGCGTTCCGGCTTCCCGCCCGTCGAAATAGCGGGAATAGTTCTCGATGCCGGAACAGAAGCCCAGTTCCTTGATCATTTCCACATCGTAGGTGACCCTGTCTTCGAGCCGCTTGGCTTCGAGCGGCCGGCCGATTTCGCGGAAATATTCCACCTGCTTGCCTAAGTCGAGTTGTATTTCCTTGATGGCTTGCTGGATACGGCTTGAGGAAGGAACGAACATATTGGCCGGGTAAATCCGGATAGTCTGCAATTCCTCCAATACGGTTCCGGTCAAGGGATCTATCTTGTAGATGCTTTCAATTTCCTCGTCGAAGAAAATAATCCGGTAGGCGTAGTCGTCGTAGGCCACGAAGACATCGATCGTATCGCCTTTGACCCGGAACTTGCCTCGGCTGAATTCCATTTCGTGCCGGGAATAGAGGGACTTGACCAAACGCAGCATCAGGTCGCGCTGGCTGATTTTCTCGCCTTGGTTGAGGATGATGATGTTCTCGTGGTAGTCGGCCGGGTTTCCTGTACCGTAGATGCAGGAGACCGAGCTGACCACAATCACGTCCCGCCGCCCGGAAAGCAGGCTGGCTAAGGCGCTGAGGCGGAGTTTTTCTATCTCCTCGTTGATGGAAAGGTCTTTTTCTATATAGGTGTTCGAAGCCGGAAGATAGGCTTCGGGCTGGTAATAGTCGTAATAGGAGACGTAGTATTCTACGGCGTTGTGGGGAAAGAACTGCTTGAATTCCCCGAAGAGCTGGGCCGCCAAGGTTTTGTTGTGGCTCAGAATCAATGCCGGGCGTTTGAGCCGGGCTATCGTGTTGGCGATGGTGAAGGTTTTCCCCGAACCGGTCACCCCAAGCAGGACCTGCGCCTTGTCGCCATGCTCTATACTGGAAACGAGCTTGTCGATGGCCTGGGGCTGGTCGCCGGTGGGTTGGAATTGGGAGGTCAGTTCGAAGTCCATGGTTTTGTATCGCTAAAGATTAAAAGGGGCGGCTTGCATCTTGCCCGTTCTGACACGCCGCCTGCTTTCACTGCGGAGCAGCAACAAGTACGTTCCAGTTCGCCTGCGGTCATGCGCCTTGTATCTTGCCCGTCTGATACGCCGCTTTCGGCAGAGGTTGTCAATTTAGCAAACAATGACGGTCGATACAAGCCATGCAAGCTTGCCCGCACCGGAGCGTATTTCCGTACATGAGGATGCGGGACAAGCTTGCAAACGCAGCTGATGCCGTTGAAAGAGCATTTTTATTTGTTGCCGAAGTAGGCATCGAAGGCCTTGCAGCGTTCATCCAGCAACGGCAGGTCTTCCATCGGCACCAAGGATACGCAGGCGCGGATACCGTCGCGTTCGCTGCCGGTGATGCTCAACGAGATGGCGCTGATGCCGAAGTAGAGCAGGTTGTGCAGCAGTTCGTCGCTGCTCATGCCGGGATAGCCCACGGTGAAGTAGAAACCATCGGACAGGTCCTTGTCCACATCCTTGTCGTAAGTCAGGTAGAAGTGGTTGTTGAGGAAGCTCTGTTTCATACGGTGCGCCTTTTCGCCGTAGATGCGGGTTTCGTGCACAAAGTTGAACGAACCGTTGTTGGCGGCTTTCAGCATGGCCAGCAAGGCGTATTGGGGCGAGTGGGAAGTTCCCGAGCTCAGGCAGTAAACCGTGCCGAAAATCATCGTGCGGCCGAACTGGGTCGTGCTATAGAATTCCTTGAAGTCGGGGAAGTCGGTCTGGTAGAGCTTGTCCGAAATCATCATCATCGCGATACGCTGTCCGGCATAGCTGAATGCCTTGGAGCTGGAAACGAAGAGGATATACTTGTCGGTGTATTTGGCCACGGTGGGCTGGAACGGAGGAACGCCCGGCGTGGAGATGTCGTGGCGGAAATCCATGCCGAAGTAGGCCAGGTCTTCCATCACGATGACATTGTACTTCTGGGCCAGTTCGGCAATCGTCTTCAATTCGTCTTCGGTGAAGCAGATCCAGGACGGGTTGTTGGGGTTGGAATAGAAGATGGACGAGATGTTGCCTTTCTTCAGGTAGCTCTCTAACTTTTCGCGCAGTTTCGGCCCGCGGAAGTTATAGACATCGAAGCTTTCGAAGGGAACGCCCAGGACGCGGTGCTGCTGTTTGTGCACGGGGAAACCGGGGTCGATGAACAGGGTGGTGTTCTTGCCTTTCTGGGCGCGGCTTACGGTAAGGAAAGCGGCGAAGCTTCCTTGCATGGATCCCACAGTGGGGATGCAGCCGGCGGGGTTGACGTCGATGTCGAGGAAGTTCTTGGCAAAACGGGAAATTTCCTCTTTCAATTCGGGAAGACCGCCTACTTCAGGATAGAGGGCGGCCACGCCGTTCTTCAAGGCTTCGATTTCGGCTTCCACGCCTACCTTGGCGGCAGGCAGGCCGGGGATGCCCATTTCCATGCGGACGAAACGGGTGCCGGAGGCCTTCTCGATGTCGTTGATCAATTTCTTCACTTCCCGGATGGAGGCTTTGCCCACGCTGGGAAGGCCGTTGGCCTTGATGGCTTCATCCACAATAGCTTTGGGGATAACTGTTTCTTTCATCGTATATCGTATTTTTTGATTTTCAAATTGCTCTGCGGAAATCGGAAGGCTTTAGCC
>JADIMZ010000027.1 GCA_017694335.1 Candidatus Pullibacteroides excrementavium | reverse complement strand
CTGCCCACAACGCCCGACACCGAGCAGCCGGTGATTGTGCTGTTCTTGCTCACCATCACAAGACCGCCCACTGTGGCCGCGCCCACTATGTTTACATTTGCAAGGTGCAGGTTCTTGACAGTGGCCTCCTCCACCCATCCGAAGAAACCCCTGTACCAGCCGGACACGTCGATAACCCCGCTGCCGAACGGGTCATCCCAGTCCGAGAGGTCCGGCAGCGTGGAGTGGTAGACATTGTAAACCGTATGTCCGTCACCGTCGAATGTACCGCAGAAGCGGAGGGTGTCATGTGCATATCCGCCTCCGTTGCCCGTCTCGTCTGCCACATTCACTCCTCCTATCGGTGTCCACTGCGGCCTCGCATCCTGCTCCGCATCAGGGTCACACATATAGAGGTCTGCCCCCAACTTGATATACTCTCCCCTGAAGTCACGCCCGCCGTTCACGGCCTCAGCCAGTCCGGCCAGCTGCTGCGGGGTAGTGATGATATACGGATCGGCCTCCGAACCCGTTCCTGTCCAGTCCTGGGAGGCAGTGCCGTCCCAATATGTCTGCTGCGCCGCGAGGGGCAGCGCGGCCATGAGCATGAGCGTCATGGCCACAACTCTGATTCTAAGGTAAAACTGTCTCATAGCGTTATATCTTAGGAAGTTAATAAATCGCGGTATATGCAGGCACAAAAAAAGCCGCACCGGAGCATTGCCCGGTACGGCTTTCGTATCTGTTGTGCAGTTTTCCGCTTATACTATTATGTACAACTACCCCCCCGCAAATTATTGACAAACAGCAAGTTATATTGACACTGCCTACTATCGTGCCGCATTGGGATATATATGTAGTTGCGCGTTTTCATAGTGACGTTCTCCTGTCCTGCTTTCCCACATCGATGCAAATATAAGTCATAACATCATAACAGCCAAATATTTGCCGCACAAACTTCACTCTATCCCCCCCCACACACAGTTTCTCGCACAATTCCCCCGTTTGGGGATAAAAAAAGCCGGTCTGACGATCGGCTTTCCTGTCTTCAACCCTTAATTCCAAAGTCTAATAACATATTTGGGTTAATCCGCCTTGTCTGCCAAGAACGGAGGATCATTCACTACTACCTGACCGTCCTTGCCAATCACATGGCGGCTGGCTTCTGAAACCGATGCCGTATTAGTGAATTCCACACGTATTCCTTGGCGCTTGAATGCCGGCTCCCGCTCTATCTGATTCAGCTCCTCAGGAGTCTTGATACGGGAAGAAATCTCTTTCATCCGCGCCAACCGCTCGTGGTTCAAGGCCAAACGCTGCTTGAGCATCTGCCCAAAAGCGGGCTTTTCTTCTTTCTGTAATTCAGCCACCTCGGTAAGCGTTTCCGAAACCTGAGCCTGAGCCATGCCTTGAGTGGCAGCTATCGATGCCCCCGGATTGGAGAAAGGCATCGCAGGCCGGCTCTCTTCTTTAGAAAGAACCACAGGATCGCCAAAATTCCCCGACGAACCTTCTTCGCCCTTAGCCATGCCCTCTGCCGGTGCCGCCGCCATGAACGCTTCACTGAATTCCGAATACCAGGAATCCACTTGAGCCTCCAAACCTGCCATCGGCGCCGGTTCCGATGCCATCGGCCGTACCCCGTCCTGCTGTTCGGAACGAATTCCTGTCTCCTGCGGATTCTTTTCTTCCAAGCGATCCGAGACCGTCAACTCCGACTGAAGCTGAACGTCCCCGTTTTCATCCAAAACACCGATAATCCGAGGACGCGAAACCGCCGAATCCGTCTTTTCCACGGAAGCGGATTCTACCCGTTCCGTCTCAGGGCGGGTTTCCCGGGTTTCCATGGAGGCTTTTTTCTCGTCATTGTCCAATACCATCACCTCCACTTCCCGTTGCCCCAAGGCTTTCTTTTCATTGAAACCGGTAGCAATCAATGTAATATTCAATTTCTTGCCCAAAGCATCATCTTCCCCGGCCCCCCAAATCAAATCGACCCCTTCGCCAGCCCGGTTCAGAATAGCCGAAGTGATGATTTCTATTTCATCCATAATCAACGGGCATTCAGCACCATATCCAAAATACAACAACATATTTTTTGCGCCCTCTATGCTGTTGTCATTCAACAACGGAGACTCCATTGCCTGCAAGGCCGCCTTTTCCGCCCGGTCCTCTCCTTCGGCCGAACCAAAGCCCATCAAAGCCACCCCGCTGTCATGCATCACCGTATTGACATCCTTGAAGTCTATCTGCACGTAAGACCTCACCGTGATGATTTCCGAAATACCCTTGGCCGCCGTTGTCAAGACATCATCGGCCATCGCAAAGGCCTCCATCAAGGTCATCTTGCCAAACTCCTTGAGTTTGTCGTTATTAATAACTAGAATAGCATCCACGGTCTTGCGCAGCTCCGCAATCCCGGCTTTGGCCTGTTCCTGACGCTTGCGTCCTTCGAACGAAAACGGAGTAGTGACAATAGCCACTGTCAGGATTTTGGTCACTTCATCCCCCACCAGCTCTATCTCTTTGGCTATCGAAGCCACCACCGGAGCCGCCCCGGTTCCGGTTCCGCCCCCCATTCCTGCTGTCACGAACAGCATCTTGGCATCCTTGATGGCATCCTTGATCTCATCATGCTTTTCAATAGCCGCCTCCCGAGCCACTTGCGGCACATTGCCTGCTCCCAGCCCTTTGCCCAATTGTATCTTGACGGGCACAGGACTACTTTCCAATGCCTGGGCATCGGTATTGCAGACCACAAAATCCACGCCCGTAATCCCGGCCCGGAACATATGGTTCACCGCATTGCTGCCACCGCCGCCTACGCCAATCACCTTGATATAGGAAGACTGGTTCTTAGGCAATACGAAATTGAGGATATCACCTCCTTGATTCTTCAGCTCGTCCATCTTCATCGCTATTTTTCAGACAGGCTCCGTTGGACACCCCGAAAACGAATCCCATCCGTTAATTTACAAAATTACAACCTCGGCAAGGGTTTTAACAGGCAGCCGGACAACATTTATACACGGCCGCCTGTTAAGAAATCAGCAACATACATTCGTCTTCATCCGAGGCCTACCGCACATCATCATCGTCTTCAAAGAAACGCACAATATAATTCGTCAGATTCCCCACCGTAAAACCTTTCCACCGCCTGCCTTTCCTCTTGCTCCCGGCATCCAGGTCTTCCGTCCCTTCTCCCGGCTCCATCGAGGGCGCCTCATGAACCGGTTCCCTCCGCTCCTCGATTTCCTGTATCGGGCCTTCATCCTCCCTCAGATCATCCAAAGCCACATGGAACCTCTTGTTTTCCTCCTCGCAACGGATTCCATAAATCACAAGACCGATGGCCGTGGCAAACACAGGGTCTCCCAATTCTTTGGGTGAATCCGAAGTGATATGTTCCTTGGGAACGCCCAGACGGGTATTCAACTGGGTCAGATATTCGCAAACCTTGTCGATATGCCTCAGTTTGGCACCACCGCCGGTCAGCACGACGCCTCCGATAAAACGGTCCAGATCACATTCGCAATTATTGATTTCGCAAGCCACGCTACCGAAAATCTCTTCGACCCGAGCCCCTATAATACCTGCAAGCTGCTTGAGCGATATCTCTTTGGCCGGCCTCCCCTTCAAGCCGGGAATCGACACAATCTGCTCGTCACTATTCTCGCTCGGCAAGGCCGAACCGAACTTCACTTTCAAGGATTCCGCCTGCCTGGGCAATATATTGCAACCGACCCGTATATCCGAAGTGATTGCATTGCCCGCCAACGGGATTACTGCCGTATGGCACAAGATACTGTTCTTGAATATGGCCACATCGGTAGTACCACCCCCAATATCCACCAGCACCACGCCGGCCGCCTTGTCGTTTTCATCCAAAACCGCCTCGGCCGAAACCAAAGGCTCCAGAATGAAACCCCTCAGCTCCAGTCCGGCCATTTCCACACTACGCTGAATATTCCGCATGGCTCCCGCATCGGCCGTGACGATATTGAACGAAACCTTGACATTCGCGCCTACCATCCCCACCACATCATCTTCCAGAATATCCGCCACGCCATCCACTTCGAAAGTCTGAGGAATCACATGGATTATCCTTTCACCCGCCATTACTTTCGAACAGCTCATCTGCCGCTTCAAATCCTCGATTTCCTGACGAGTGAACACCCGTTCACGGTCTTCCCTCACATAACTCGTTTCCGAAGGATAACTCCGGATATGCTGGCCTGCAATTCCTACGTAAACTTCCTTGATGTCTATCTCCGAATTGGCCGAAGCTTCTTCCACTGCGACATGGATTGCCTGCGCCGTTTTCTCCAAATTGATAACCGCACCGCGGACAACTCCTACCGACTCGGTTCTGCCATAACCCAATATCCGGATCTTACCGCTCTTCTTATCCCGGCAGCCTACCACCGCCACCACTTTGGTTGTACCAATATCCAAACCGACAACCACATCGGTATCTTCGCCTAATGCAACTTGATTTTCTTCCATCTTATTTCGGTTTTTATCGTTTTCATCCTCCCTTGCCAAACACGTCCCAGCAGGCTTGATTGCCTAAAAGCCTCTCCTTTTCGTTGCCACCAATTGCCCCTCGTACCTCAAATCCAAAACAGAGTACTTTTCCCAGCCTTGATCCCCCATGCCATAAAGGTAAAACAACCTAAGCCTCTCCATTTTGCCACGCAAATCCTCCTTGTCTTCCCAATGCCCCAGCCTAACTACCTGTCCTCCCACCTTCGGCACCAACTCGAATTCACGATTTTCGGTCAAATAAATCTGCTCGAACATCGCATCCCAAAACGGATCCTCCCGAAGGAAATCATTGAGGAGGAAAGCCTGTTTCAATACGGCCTGTTCCGAAGTATCTGCCATCTCGCACACATTCAAGCCATATTCAGGTGCAAACGGAAGAAAACCTGTCAGCACGCGCAAACGGACCGCATACTTCGAATTGACTGGCATCTCCACTCCCGCTTCGTCTATCTGAAAAACAACCTGCTGCGCATTATACACTTTCAGAACCGGATTACGTTGCCGCATATCCACATTCAACACACTGTCCCCTACCGGGTAAACCTGCGCTTCGGCCACATAGGGGTTCTGTTGCAGAATCTGTTCTATATTAGACACATTCAATTCATCAAAGGACCGTCCCTCCAAACGGAGACCATGCTGCTTCAGCCAATCCCGAACATCCTGCTCCTGCATGTAAAGAGGGCCGTCCCTCTCTATCCGAATATTCAGATGACCCACCGCTTGCCGTCCGCGCTGCATCGAAGAATAGGCGAGCATCCAGACGAAAAGCGTTGCAAAACACACCATCACTACCAGCCATGCCAATGTTTTCCGCTTCACAACGCACCTCCTTCCCGCATGGAATCCACCACCTTATCCACTATCCGGTCTATATCGCCTGCCCCCATGGTCACCAAAAGCAAGCCTTCCTTTTCCGCAACCGGCCGAGTTCCTTCCTCTTTTGCTTGCGCTATCTTCCGGGAAAGCCACTCCAAAGCCTCCTCACGGCTGCCGTAATACACATCCTTATCCAGCATCTCCCGGCCTATCAAACGAGTATCCACTCCCGGCAAAGGCATTTCCCGAGCCGGGTAGATGTCTGCCAAGAAGACCTCGTCGGCCATCGACAGACTCCGGGCAAAACCGGGAGCCAAATCCCTTGTCCGCGTATACAAATGCGGTTGGAACACGACACAAAGGCGGGCTTTCGGATAAAATTCCCGCAAGGCGACAATCGAAGCCTCTATCTCTGCCGGATGATGGGCATAGTCATCATAGTAACGGACATTCCCTGCTTCGGCTTTCAGTTCCAGGCGCCGAGCCACGCCTTTGAAAGCCGGCAACAGGCGCTTGATGCTTTCAGGCGCCACCCCGGCTTCCAACGCCAGAGTGATTGCCGCCACCGCATTGAGCACGTTATGCCTCCCCGGGCAATGCAACTCCAGACCTTGAATCGTGGCACGCGGCCCGGCATAATCGAAACGGTAAGCGCCATTCCCTACTTCAAGATGCAAAGCCTGCGCTGAAAAAGGGCAACACCCTGTCCCCGCTCCGGCATCAACGGCCGGAACCCTTTTTCCTGCCGATTCCGCTATCCCATAGAAACCATCCGCTTCAGGTGCATCCAGCTCCCCTCTTAAACCCTCATAGGCAATAAAATGCTCGCTCTGCCTCATAAACTGCCGATAGGCATCCCGCATATTCTCCAATGTCCCGTATATATCCAAATGGTCGGCATCCCAAGCCGTCACCACCGAGAACCATGGATGCAACTGCCAAAAAGAACGGTCGTATTCGTCTGCTTCCGTCACCATGAACGGACTGGATGCATCATAATGGTAATTGCCACCCAAATCCAGGGATATCCCGCCCAAGATAGCATTGCACCCTATGCTCTGCCGCAGCAAATAGGCCAGCATGGAAGAAGTCGTCGTCTTCCCATGGGTCCCGGCCACCGCCAATGTCCTGTATCTCCGGCATATCCAACCCAGGACCTCCGCCCGTTTGAACACAGGCAAGCCCCGATGGCGGATTTCCGCCCATTCAGCATGATCGCCCGGAATCGCTGGCGTATAAATCACCGCATCGGTCTCAACCGGGATCTTTTCCGGCGCTTCGTCGTAATGGATGCCTATTCCCGCACGTTCCAACTGACGTGTCAATGAGGAAGGCACACGGTCGTAGCCGCTCGGCTTCGCCCCGTTTTGCAGGTAATACCAGGCCAGGGCGCTCATTCCAATACCGCCTATCCCCAAAAAATACGGATACCTGAAATCACCTGTCAACATCTTATTTCCCTTTCGCCTTGTTTTCTTTCCTGTTTTCTTTCTGCCAACGCCCCACTTTGGCCAGCTTCAGCACCTCGTCCACTATGTCGCGGGAAGCTGTCGTCGTTCCCATGCGCGCGATATTCTGCGACAGCAACTCGCGGCGCCGAGTGTCCTGATAGAGCGACATGACCGTCTTTCCCAGTTCCTGCGGGCAACGGTCATCGGACAACAGAATCGCCGCATTCTTGGCACTCAACGCCTGGGCGTTCTTTGTTTGATGGTCTTCGGCCACATTGGGCGAAGGCACCAGGATAACCGGTTTGCCTACCACGCAGAGTTCGGAAATCGTGATTGCCCCCGCCCGCGAAACGATAATGTCCGCAGCCGCGTAGGCCAAATCCACCCGACGGACAAAATCCAGCATGACCAAATGCTCCTTGCCATCGGCGGAAGGCAGCATCCTTTGATAATAATACTTGCCGGTCTGCCAAATCACCTGAAAACCGTTTTCCAACAGGTAATCCAAGCTGTTCTGCACACCCACATTGATGCTCAACGCCCCCAAGCTCCCCCCCATAATCAGAACTACAGGCATTGACGGATCCAGCTTATAAAACGAGAAAGCTTCATCCCGCTTGCTATTGATATCCGAAATATCCTGACGGATAGGATTCCCCGTCCAGACAATCTTTTCCTTCGGGAAAAACCGGTCCATTTCGTCATAATCCACGCATATCCGGTCCGCTTTCTTGGCCAGCATCCGATTGGTAATGCCCGGCAAGGAGTTCTGTTCTTGCAACAAGGTGGGAATATGCAGTTTCTGGGCCGAATACAAAGTAGGCGCGCTGGCATATCCACCCACCCCGACCACCACATCCGGGGCAAATTCCTTAATCAGTTTCCTCGTCTGACGAAGGCTTTTCGCCAGTTTGAAGGGCAAGCTGAAATTCTTCCACCATTGCTTACGGTTCAGCCCCACCACATTCAAGCCCACAATCCTATAACCGGCCGCCGGCACTTTCTCCATTTCCATCCGGTTTTCCGCTCCCACGAAAAGGATTTCCGCATCCGCTTTCCTGCGTTTTATCTCATTGGCAATGGCAATAGCCGGAAAAATATGCCCTCCTGTCCCTCCGCCACTGATAATCACCCGTACCGGTCCTTCATTACGGAAACTGCTTCCCGTTTGTTCCATCTGATTTTCGACCAAGGTTTCCATGATTCCTTTTTTATTTTCTGCAAAGCCGGCACATGCGTATCCGGCATCGCCCGTTTCCATCTTTCAATCCTTCAAACCTCCGCCAGCACCCACCTCTTGCCCAAGGGATGCCCTCCGAAGAGAAGCCGTCGCGACCGCCGCGTCGGCCTGCCGTTCTTGAGCCTGCACCGATGCACTCACACTCAAGATAATACCCACCGACAATGCGGTAAACAAAAGCGAAGTTCCCCCCATGCTCAAGAAGGGCAGAGGCTGGCCGGTCACCGGCAGCAAATCCACCGCCACGCCCATATTGACCAAAGCCTGCAAGGTCAACATGAACGTCAAACCCAAGACCATGTAACTCCCGAACGAGCCTTGGCAACGGCGGGCTATGCTGATGCCCCGTCGTAAAAACCAAAGGTAAAGGAGCAGCACCACCACCGCAAAAGCCATACCGTACTCCTCTATAATCAAAGCATAGATATAGTCCGAATACGGATGAGGCAAAAAATTACGCTGCGTGCTGTTCCCTGGGCCTTTCCCTATGATTTTGCCCCCTGCGACCGCTATCTTTGCCTGGGTCACCTGATAGGCTTCCTCGCTATCGGAGGCAAAACCCTCAATCCGGCTTTTCCATGTTGCCAAACGGCCTGGCAAAGATTCTTCCGGAACAGCCAGACATACGGCAAATACCAAGCCCATGGCCAACACACCCGTCCCCACCAGTCCACCCAGGTAACGACCGGAAACCCCGCCTACCATCATCAGGACCACGCAGGTAAGCATCAAAAGAGCCGCCGTGGAGAAATTCTCGGAAAAAATCAGGCCGCAAACCACCAAGGGAGCCCACACAATTTTCCAGAACGAATGGATATCCTTGATTTCCGGCTGGTACTTCGTCAAGACCCGGGCCAAATACACCACAAGGACCACTTTGGCCAATTCCGAAGTTTGGAACGTGACACCGAAGATGGATATCCAACGGCTGGCATCATTGACGGCAGCCACCGTCAAAGTATACAACAACAAGAGAATCACGGGCCCAATCATCAGCTTGGACAATTTGGCAAAATGCGTGTATTTAATCCGATGCACGATGAACATCGTAATCCATGCCGCAGCCAGAATCCCCGCATGCTTAAGCATATAGTATGCCGTATGCCCGTCCTGGTAGCGATAGGCCATACGTCCGGTCGCGCTATAGACGGCCAGAATAGAGAGAAACGAGAGAATCATCATGATGCACCAGATTCCCTTGTCTCCCCGCAGATACTTGAATATGCCCGTTCCTTGGTTTTGCATTTGTTATTTCACACTGGTTGCCTTTCCAAAAAAAACTTTGCGCCGCGCATCCGCTATAATTCACAAACGGCTTTCTTGAACTGCAAGCCTTTGTCCTGGTAGCTTTCAAACAAATCGAAGCTAGGGCAAGCCGGGGAAAGGAGCACCACATCCCCTTCGTTAGCCAGCAAATAAGCGGTCTGCACCGCCGCCATCATCGAAGAAGTCTCCACCATATCCGGAAACAGCTCCCCATAGGCGTCATGTATAGCCCTATTATCCGCGCCAACGCAGATCAGATGCCTTACCTTGCTCGAAACCAAATCCTTCATCGATGCCCAATCCGTCTCATTCCCCTGACCGCCAGCAATCCATATCACCGGACGCTTCATGCTTTCCAGGGCATACCATGTAGAATTCAGATTGCTCGCCTTGGCATCATCCATGTAATCCACCCCCCGCACCGTAGCCACATACTCCAAGCGGTGTCCCGAATGCCCGAAATCCTGGAAACTATCCTGGATGGCTTTCTTTCGCAAATCCTTAATCCTCAATGCCACTGATTCGGCCATGGAACGGGAAACCACTCCTTGCTGCGCCAAAATCTCCAAATTCGTTCTCATATCTACTTTCCTCTTTCTTTTTATTCAACCATTCGTTATCAAACAGATATTTACCGCAATTTCAAGGTTGCCAAGGTTATCACGGCCAGCAGGATGCCAACAATGAAGAACCTCAAGACTATCTTCGGCTCCTTGTAGCCTTTCTTCTGGTAATGGTGATGCAGCGGCGACATCAGGAAAACCCTCCGGCCTTCACCGTAACGCTTCTTGGTATAACGGAAATACGTCACCTGGATTATCACCGAAAGACTCTCTACCAGGAAAATCCCGCACAGAATCGGCAGCAGCAGCTCCTTGCGGATCAGCAAAGCAAAGACCGCAATAATCCCGCCGATCGTCAAGCTCCCGGTATCGCCCATGAACACCTGGGCCGGATAAGCATTGTACCAGAGGAAACCGATAGCCGCCCCCACAAAGGCCGCAATGAAAATCACCAGCTCGCCGGTATGAGGGATATACATGATATTGAGGTAGTCGGCAAAGATGATATTGCCCGATACCCAAGCCAGCATAGCCAAGGTGGCTCCGATGATAGCCGACGTCCCGGTTGCCAGCCCATCCATCCCATCGGTCAAATTGCAACCGTTCGATACCGCCGTAATCACCAGGATGACCACCAGTACAAACAAAATCCAAGCGTATTTGCCCCAGCCGTCATGAATGGCTTCCATAATAGCGGTATAGCTCAGCTCGTTGTTCTTGACAAACGGAATCGTGGTCACCAAAGACTTCTCGGTATTGTTCTCGAACGAGGCCAGCGCTTTCTGGTACTCGGTATTCTGCAACAGATTGTGCTCCTCCACAATCACATCGTTGTTCTTCTGCGAAACCACGATATCGGGATGGAAGCACATGACCAAACCCACAACCAGCCCCAAGCCCACCTGGCCGAATACCTTGAACTTGCCTTGTAGGCCATGCTTATCGTGCTTGAAGACTTTGATATAATCGTCCAGGAAGCCCATCGTCCCCAACCAGACCGTCGTCAGTATCATCAACAGCACATAAATGTTATCCAGCCGGCACAACAACAGCACCGGGATCAGAATGGCAGCAATGATAATCAATCCGCCCATCGTAGGGGTGCCTTCCTTTTCCTTCTGCCCGGCCAACCCCAGGTCGCGAACCGTTTCCCCGATTTGCTTACGGGCCAAGGCACGGATAAGGCGCTTGCCCACCACCATCGAAATGAACAGGGATATCACGATAGCCGCTGCCGCCCGGAAGGAGATATACTGGAACACTCCCGCTCCCGGAACCCCGCATTCATGCAAATAATCAAACAGATAGTACAACATCGCTTTGCGCTTTACTATTCTTTTACCTCAATTATTGTCCGTCTCCATCCCGATTCCCGGCTCAGCCCCCTCTTCCGAGGCTCGGCTGGCCAGAACGACCCTTCATCCACCGTCACAAATATTTGACCAGAACCTCCCTGTCATCGAAATGGTGTTTCACGCCTTTCACCTCCTGATAAGGCTCGTGCCCTTTGCCCGCCACCAAAATCACATCCTCCGGCCCGGCCAAGGCGCAAGCGGTCTTGATGGCTTCCTCCCGATCCAAGATGCAGAGGCTCTTGGCGGCATCCAGCATATCCAAGCCGGCTTTCATCTGCTCGGCAATGGCCTGGGGCTCCTCGAAGCGGGGATTGTCGGTGGTGATAATCAGACGGTCGGAGAGGCGGGCGGCAATCCGGGCCATCTCTGGGCGTTTGCCTGCATCCCGGTTTCCGCCGCAGCCTACCACGCAAATCACTTGCTGGCCGTCTTGCCGCAATTCGTTAATCGTTTCCAATACGTTTTCGAGGGCATCGGGCGTGTGGGCGTAGTCCACGATGCCGGTTTTGCCGTCCCGTTGCGATTTGAACACCTCGAACCGCCCCGGAGCTTCCCCCAAATTGCTCATCGCCTGCAACACTTCCATCTTGTCCATGCCAAGCAGCAAGGCCGTAGCGTAAATAGCCGTCAGATTATAAGCGTTGAACCTGCCTACCAGACGCATATACACTTCCGTCCCATCCATTTCCAGATGCAAGCCCGACAAAGAGTCCTCCAACAGCCGGCATTTGAAATCGGCCGGAACCCGCAAGGCATAGGTATACTTCGAAGCCTTGGTATTCTGCAACATCACCAAGCCGTTCTTGTCATCGGCATTCACCAATGCGAAAGCCGACGAAGGCAGATTATCGAAGAACTTCTTCTTGGCCTTTATATAGGCATCGAACGTCTTATGGTAATCCAAATGGTCACGCGTGATATTGCTGAAAATCGCCCCGGCGAAATGCAAGCCGGCGATCCGTTCCTGCACCACCGCATGGGAACTTACTTCCATGAAAGCATAGTCGCAGCCGGCATCCACCATTTCCCTCAGCAAGGCATTTATCTCCAAGGCATCGCCCGTAGTATGCGTGCTGGGGACCACCCTGTCTCCGATACGGTTCTCTATCGTCGAAAGCAGACCGGCCTCGTAACCCAGACTCTTGAACAAACGGTACAGCAAAGTCACCGTCGTGGTCTTGCCGTTGGTTCCGGTTATGCCTACCAACTTCAGCTCCCGCGATGGATTCCCGTAAAAAGCCGAAGCCATATACCCCATCGCCACACCGCTGTCTTTCACCTTCAAATAACAAACCCCTGGCCGCAATCTCTTTGGAAATTCCTCGCAGACCACCGCCACAACCCCTTTCTCCAGTGCCGGCTCGATGAAATCATGCCCGTCCGAAACCGTGCCTCTCACAGCAAAGAACACCGATTCCGCTTCCACTTTGCGCGAATCCTGCTGCAAAGACATGACCTCCACGTCTTCAGCACCCCGTCTGTCGAGGATGCCGCATTCTTCCGTCAAGAGTTTTTCCAGTTTCATTTTCAATCCTATTTTAAGCTATCCGCTTCCTTGAAAGCACCTTTTCTTATGCGAACCCATCGGCATGAAGCGTGCTCCACAGCCTCTTTCCAGCCTCCCGCACTCTTCTTCAAACCGTTAACCGAGATACAGCCATACCGTCTGACCTCTCCGGCAAGAGCTGCCTGCACGAGGTTCCTGGCGCTTCACCCTCCCCTTGCCTTGTATCCGCATCGACAAACCATAGCGTTCCAGCAAATAAGCCGCATCCCGCAGCCCCATACCGGTCAAATCGGGCACAACATCCTTTGCCAAGCTCACCTCATCAAAGGCTTGGGCATTGTCTGCCGCCCCCTTAAGACGCACGAAAGTAGTAGGCTCCAATTGCGGCGATTCTATCCCTACTCCCGCATAAACCTTTTCAATATCCTCCGCATATCCTCCCGCCATATAGGTGTCCACTCGATCAGGGTGCATCGGCTGTGGGTCCTGCCCGCCTTTCATCAAAGTGGCAAACACTTTGTCTGCAATTTCCCGGAATACCGGCCCGGCCACCGACCCTCCGTAGAATCTGTTCTTCTGAGGATTGGTAATCATCACAATACAGGAATAACGAGGCTCGTCTGCAGGGAAATACCCCACCACAGAAGCACGATACGTCATCCGCCCGCTTCCCCGCTGTCCATAATTGATTTGCGCCGTCCCTGTCTTAGCTGCCACCTTGTACAAAGGGTTGCGCAAGTTCTTCGCCGTGCCCCGTTCCACCACACCTTGCAACATGGCCTGGACCGTGGACAAGGTCCGATCACTGCAAATCTTGTCTACCAAGACCGTGGGCTTGAAGGTGCGGACCACCTCGCTGCCTTGACGGATTTCCTGGACGAACATCGGCTTGACCATCTTTCCGTCATTGGCCACCGCATTATACAGGCTCAATATCTGCATCGGCGTCACCTTCACCTCGTAACCAATCGACATCCACGGCAAGGAAATTCCCGACCAGGTCTTGTCGGACGTATTTTTGATATAAGGCTCGCCTTCTCCGGCAATCTCCAAACCCAGGGGCTTGTTCAAATGCATCTTGCACAGATAGTCCACAAAACGCTGCTGCTTATTGTGGAACACCTCGTTGGCCAAATAGGAAATCCCCACGTTCGAGGATTTTTCAAAAGCCTCCAAGAAACTCAGCTCGCCCCAGCCTTCCCGATGGGAGTCGTTCATCCAACGGTTGTAGTACTTCAGCCGTCCGGTCGGCACCTTGACAGCCGTATCCATACGGCTCTCTTCAAGAATGGCTATCGTCGAAGCCAGCTTGAAAGTCGAACCCGGCTCCACCGCTTCCCCTACGGCATAATTCATCACCTCCGCATAGCTGCCATCGGGCTGTTTCCTCAGATTGGCTATTGCTACCACCTTGCCTGTCTGCACCTCCATCAACACCACGCATCCGTGCTGCGCCTCATTGGTCTCCATGCATTCCTGCAAAGCCGCTTCTGCCACATCCTGAATCCGAATATCTATCGTAGAGACAATATCCTGCCCGTTTTCAGGCTGCACTTCGTCCCGGCTGTAGATAGGACGCCAAAGGTTTCCCGAAATCCTCTGGGTCAGGCGGAAACCGTCTTTCCCCTTCAATTCGGCATGATAGGCTCTCTCCAATCCTACGCCATAATGGCTCTCCTGATTGTAATAGCCAATGGTCCGAGCCGCCAGATAGCCATTGGGCAACCTCCTCGTTTCATGTTCCTCCACAATGAAGCCGCCCCTGAACTGACCCTTTTCAAAAATGGGGAACTTCCTCATCCGGGTCAGTTCCATATAGGTCACATTTCGCTTAATCAAGAAGCTGCGATTCTTGGCGCGGCGGGCCGCAAGCAGAGTTTGACGATATTGCTCCCGACTCTTTTCCGGATACATCCGGTGAAGGCTATCGCAAAGGGGACGGAGATATTTAAAAAAGGTGTCGTTTACCACTACCGAAGGATGCAAATCCATCCGTATATTGAATAATGGCACCGAAACAGCCAGCAGCGAACTGTCGGCAGAATAAATATTGCCCCGTATCGCCTCTGTCGTCTCCCTGCTCAAACTTTGCTTCTCGGAAAGCGCCATCAGCTCATTCCCTTCTACAAAAATCACGGTCCCCATCCTTAGCACAATGGCAACAGCGAACAGGAGCAAGAAAGCGTACACCAAGTACACTTTCCACCAGAAACCTGTCTTTCCTCCCTCTTGTTCGTTTTTTTTCACCATTTTCCAATCCTGCTATCAGTAATCAGCGGCTTTTACCAGCCTCGCCTGCCAGAAAACATCGACTCCTTTCATGCCCAAACATGCCGGACTTCAATCCTCTGGCGCGCTCTCCTTCCCGGACGACCACCATCTCCGTTTCTCCTTCACCGGCTCCTTGATTTTGAAAGGAGGAACCACAGACTCCTTGATTCCGGCCGTATCCAGCATCCTTGCCACTGACGACTGCCGGCTCAGCCGCATCCATTCCGCCTTTGCCGAAATTTGCCGGTATTGCAACTCTTTCAATTCGCTCTTAAGCTGCGTGCTTTCCCGTATTATCTTTTCCGACAGATAATTGTTCGTTATCACCAACAAAGCCAGGACGAACACATACACAATCAACGAACCGTATTTCCGCATCCCTCTGTCGAGAAAAACCGTTCCGTCCATTGCTGCCCGGACCTTCGCCTTCCGTACCCGGCGACGCGCCATTTCCTCCGATTCCACCGGCGACTCTTCCTGCGTTTCCTGCCCGGAAAATTCCGATACCAGCTCCGCCTCCGGCATCGGTTCCCTGACAACCGGCTTCGGTTTCATCTTGTTCTTTCCCATAGCCCCTCCTACTCTTTCTCCTTTTTACGCCCCACACGGAGCCGTGCGCTCCGGGAACGGGGGTTTCGTTCCACCTCTGCATCCGAAGGCGCAACCGCCTTACGCATGACCGGTTCGATTCCAGACAGGTCGTTCCCGTAAAAATCCTTCTCTATCTTTCCCTCCACATTGCCCGAACGCATAAAGTTCTTGACCATGCGATCCTCCAGCGAATGATAGGAAATCACCACCAGCCTCCCCCCGGGCTTCAACACCTCCAAACTCTGCTCCAACAAGCCTTTCAGATTCTCCATTTCCCCGTTCACCTCAATCCGCAGAGCCTGGAATGCCGTTGCCAGGAATTTGTTTTCCCTGCCTTTCCCCGCAAAAGGAGCAAAAAAGTCAACCGCTTGGTCCGTATACGCAAAAGGCCTCTCTGCACGAGCCTTTACAACAGCCGAAGCCAAGCGCTTGCCAAATGGGATTTCTCCATATTGCATGAAAATCCGAGCCAAATCCTCCTCGGAATAAGTATTCAGCACATCCGCAGCCGTAAGCGAACCGGACTGATCCATCCGCATATCCAACGGCCCGTGACTGCGAATCGAAAACCCCCGCTCGGCCACATCGAACTGATGCGAGGAAACGCCCAAATCCGCCAGAATACCATCCACGGGAACAGCCCTGTAAAAACGCAAGTAATTCTTAAGGTACCGGAAATTTTCATTGACCAGGATAAAACGCCGCCCCGCATGAGCGAAATCGGCATCCCGCGCCGCCCTTGCCGCCGCATCCGGATCCCGATCGAAAGCCAGCAAACGCCCCTCCGGCCCAAGCCGCCGCAATATCTGACGCGAATGGCCGCCGCCCCCGAAGGTCACATCCACGTAAGTACCGCTCTCCTGTATGTCCAAACCGTCTATTGCCTCTTGCAACAAGACGGGCACATGATAATCCGCGTCCATGCCAGCCTCCTATCTATCCTATAGTTTCACCGACATTTATCTGCCCCAGGCGTTCGGCAGCCAAAGCGGCAAAATCGACATCCATGCCGTTCATCTTGTCGTAGGTTGCCACATCCCATATCTCGATAATGTTGATTTTGGATATCAACACGATTTCCTTGCCGATATTCCTTGCCTTTTTCAAATCGCCCGGAATCAGCAAACGGTCATTGGCATCCAATTCCACCGGATTGCCCTCTGAAAGTTTCCGAATCAAAAGGCGGTCCTGCGGATTGTAATGGTTCAGCTTGGCCACCTTGGTCTCGATTTCCTTTTCAAACTCGGCCCGAGGATACAATTCGAGGCAAGGATCAAAGATGCTCTCCTTGATCACAAAGCCGGCCTCGATCACGCCCGACAATGCTTTTTTGAGCACTGCCGGAAACTTGAACCGACCTGCCGGATCCACCTTGCAATATTCCTTACCTACTAAAATGGCCATGCCAAAATTATTAACCAATTGTTTGTCAACCACAAGACATTTCCGTAGCCCGACTCCATGCCTTGATTGGACGCTCCAAAATTACAGAGAAAAATCTGAAAATTTCCATTTTGTTAATATTTTTTCCATTTTCTCCCATAAAATCCCATTTCTAAAAAATTTTCAGAGACTTAAGCCGGGCCGGATTCCCCGAAAAGCCCCCTTGCCCCCGCCCGAAAAGCCGGGTTATCCACAAAAAATTGTTAATTTGTTGACAACTCGGCATGGAAAAGCCAGGCGCCCTGCCACCGACCACCCCGTCCCGTCCGGATGCGTCCCACCCACTCCCTCATTTCCAAGAAATGCAACACATTAATTTTCAAAAACTAAAAAATCAAAAGAAGTCCATTCTTTTCAAGAAACGTACTTTTTTGCTACTTTTACGGATTGGAGAGACTGGAAAAACGAGGCTGAACCTGTCCGCAAAGCGCCGGCCGCCAAGTTCTTTTCCCTCCCCGACTTCATTCTCAACCCATATAACATGCTGTCTTTCACCATTTCTGAACGGACCATCAACATAGAGGAGGTCATCAAAGAAAAAGCGCCGGAACTGTACCGGAAACTGCCCGGATTCGTGTTCCCCCTGATGCGCAAGCTGCTGCATGAAAAAGAAGTGAACAGTTTCCTATACAAGGAAAGAGACAAGACCGGCATCGACTTCGCCACCGCCATTCTAGAAGATTTCGGCTGCCACGTAAGTTTGAAAGGAGCCGAAAACGTCCCGGCTAAAGGAAAGCTGATTTTCTGCGCCAACCATCCATTGGGAGGTTTGGACGGCATGGCATTCATCAGCCAGATAGGCAAGCTCCGCAAAGACATCGTGTTCCCGGTCAACGACATGCTTTTGGCCTTACCGCCGCTCCAACCCGTATTCCTGCCGGTAAGCAAACTTTCCAAGAACACATCCAACCGCCGAGGATTGGAGGAAGCCTTCCATGGGGATTCCACCCTGCTCTATTTTCCTGCCGGATTATGCTCGCGCAAGCAGAAAAGAGGCGTGATTGCCGATCCGGAATGGAAGAAGACCTTCGTGACGCAAGCCCGGAATTCGGAACGGGACATCATCCCGGTTTTCATTTCGGGCAAAAACTCCAATACCTTTTACAATGTGGCAAAATTCAGAACCAGAATAGGTTTGAAGGCAAATATCGAACAGGCCCTTTTGGTTAACGAAATGTTCAAACTCCGAGATCAAAAGATTTGTTTAACTTTGGGGAAGCCGATTCGTTCCCAAGCCTTGGATAAAAGCCACACAGACAAAGAGTGGGCTGCATTGATCCGCGAGCATGTCTACAGGCTGGAAAAAGACCCGGCAGCGGAATTCAATTATTGAGCAGAAACCTTTTGCATATGCAAGACATAATACCTCCCATCAGCAGAGAGCTTCTCAAACAGGAACTGACCGAAGACAAATTCCTGCGTTATACTAATTTCGGCAACCGATTGGTCTATGTAGTCACTGCACATGATGCGCCCAATGTCATGCAGGAACTGGGGCGGTTGCGAGAAGAAGCGTTCCGCAGCGGAGGAGGCGGCACGGGGAAAAGCGCCGACATCGACGAGTTCGATACGATGCCAGACCCCTACAAACAATTGGTAGTCTGGGATCCGGCCGAAGAAGAAATCGTGGGAGGATACCGCTTTATCGAAGGGAACCGGGTCAAATTTTCGGCCGACGGCAAACCCTTGCTCTCCACCACCGAGATATTCCGCTTTTCCGACCAATTCATCAAGGAATACCTCCCTAAAACCATAGAATTGGGCCGCTCGTTCGTGCAGCCCAAATACCAGTCGGCCCGCCGGGGCGTATTCTCCTTGGACAACCTTTGGGACGGCCTAGGCGGATTGGTGACTATCAACAAGTCCTGGATGCAGTATTTCTTCGGCAAAGTCACAATGTACACTTCCTATAACAAGGAAGCGCGGGACACTCTGCTCTATTACGTGAACCATTACCATCATGACCCGGAAGACTTGGTGATTCCTATCGACCCGATTCAGCCTGTTACCCCAAAGGCGCAGCTTGACGGGTTGTTTTCCGGATTGGACATGGAAGAGGCTTACAAAGTGGCCAACAAGCGCATCCGCGAACTGGGCGAAAACATTCCGCCATTGTTCAACTCCTACATCAAGCTCTCCCCTGAAATGCGCTCGTTCGGGACTTGCATAAACACCCATTTCGGCGGCGTGGAAGAAACGGGCATCTTGATCAAGATCGATGAAATCTACCCGACCAAGAAAGAACGGCATATCCCGGAAAACATCGAATCCGTGCAAATGCCGCCGAAGCCTGAGAACCCAGCCTCCTTATAGCCGCTGCCCAAGGCGGCATAAACGAAAGGTTTTTGCAGTTTTCGCTTGAACCACCCTGCGTGCAAAGATGCTTGAACATCCGCGCAAAAACGCCAACGGCCTTTTCCTTTACACCCTGAAACACCCAGCAAGCAACATGAACATCCAGAAAGCCGAATTCCTTTCCTGCTGCTCCGACTACCGGAAGTGCCCTCAGGAGGACCTGCCCGAATATGCCTTTATCGGAAGATCCAATGTGGGGAAATCCTCTTTGATCAACTGCCTCTGCCAGCAGAACGGCTTAGCCAAGACATCCTCCTCTCCGGGCAAGACGCAGACGATTGTGCATTTCAAGGTGGACGACCGGTGGTTCTTGGCCGATTTGCCGGGCTACGGCTATGCCAGCGTGGGCAAAAAGCAACGTGAACAATGGCAAAAGATGACAAGGGATTACCTTTTGCGCCGCCCCAACCTTTTCTGCGTGTTCGTCTTGGTGGACTTGCGGATTCCGCCGCAAAAGATAGACCTGGAATTCCTGCAATTCCTAGGAGAAAACGAGCTGCCGCTCTGCGTCATCGGCACAAAGGCCGACAAACTCGGGAAAATGGCTTTGGAAAGTTCGGCGGAAGCCATCAAGGCCGCCTTGGGAGAAATGTGGGAACC